>JAKAOE010000298.1 GCA_021823305.1 Acidobacteriota bacterium | reverse complement strand
GGCATCGGCCGCCGCACCGAGGAGCGGCTGCGGGCGCGCGACGTGCGCACGGTGGAGCAGCTTTGCGCCTTCGACCGCGACCAGATGCGGGCACTGTGGGGCGGGGTGCAGGGCGCGCGCATATGGCACTGGCTGCGCGGCGCCGACCTCGAGCTGCGCGACTCGGGGCGCAAAAGCCTGGGCCGCCAGCATGTGCTGGCACCGGAGCTGCGCAGCCGCGCGGGCGCGTTCGCGGTGGCGCAGAAGCTGCTGCACCTCGCCGCCGCCGAACTGCGGCATCAAGGGCTCCGGGCCGGCGGGCTGGGGCTGGCGGTGAATTTTCTGGACGACCGGCGACCGCGCGCCGGCGGGCCATGGGTTAGCTCACCCTCCTGGAAGGCCAACGTCCGGCTGGCGCCATGCCGCGATACTCTCGCCCTGCAGGCGCACTTGCGCCAGCTCTGGGAGAATTGCCCCGATCGCGCGCCAATCCTGGTCTACGTCTGGCTGTACGAGCTCACGCCGCAGGCGGAATATCCATCGTCACTTTTTGCCGAAAACCGCCAGGAGCGCGCCGGCGAGGCCGCGAGCGACCTCATGGACGCGCTCGGCCGCCGCTTCGGGCCGCGCGCGCTCTATCCCGGCAGCCTGCACACCACCGGCGACGCCGCGCCCACCCGCATCGCCTTTCATCACGTGCCGCGCCTGGAGCAATTTGATTGAGGGGCGCTCTCACCCCGTTTCCCCTTCGGCACGAACGCCAGGTTGGATGGGCCGTCGGGCACGGCGGGGCCGGCCACCGGGGTGGCACGGCCACCCCTGACTTGGGACGCCCTCCCGTTGGTCGGGCTGTGGCCGGGCTTCGTTCCCCGGCAACGGACGCCCGCTGGCGCTCAGGGCGTCTCCAAGTTGCCGCGTTCGGGTTAGGACCGGGTGGCCGACGTTGCCGGCGATTTCGCCGCGCTGCCGCCGGCTCAGTTCTTCAGCAACTGATTGGCGGCGGCGACGTCGGCTTGCAGGCGCTCGGAGCCCTCATTGGCCTGGTTGATGTAGTCGTTGGCCACGCCGACCATGCCGGGCGTGGGCGGCGCCAGGGCCATGCCGACGCGCATCGAGATCCGGAACAGCCAGGAGCGCAAGCGGTCGGGATAGACCAAGCTGCCTTCCGACGATTGGATCTGCAGGTCCACCAGGGGGGTGATGTCGCGGTTCAGGCGCGCGACCGCGGCCTGAGCGGCGGAGGCGGAGGAGCCACCCGACGCGGCGAGCTTGCGCAGCGCGGCGCGGGCGGCAATCGCGCGGTTCAGGTTGCCGTCCATGCGGCTACCGGCCGCCTGAATCCGCTTCAGCAGATCGAAGCGCTCCTGGAGCTGCGCCTGGGTGGTGTGCAGGCTGGGGTCGAGCTTGACCACGAAGGGCTGCTCCTGGGTGAAGCTGCCATAGGTCAGCTTGACGTTGTAGGCGCCGGGCACCACCTCGGGTCCGGTGAGCGGGCCTTCCTGCTGGGTGTAGTGATACATCCCCTTCACTTCCACGCCGTTGGGGTAGCGCATGTTCCACTGGAAGCGGTTCATGCCGGGATGGAGTTTGACGACCTTGGTCATCCGTCCGAAGCGGCCCTTCTGCGGCTTCAGCGGGAGCGTGTAGCTGTTGACCGGCTGGCCGTCGGCGGTGGTGAAGCTCAGCTTGACCGGCGTGCCGCCGTCGTAGTTGGACGGAAGGTGGAAGAAGACGGTGACGCCGGGCGCCAGGCGCTGGCCTCCGGCAGCGCGGCCGAAGCCGCCGCGGCCGCCGCCCGAAGTCAGCCAGGCTTGCTGCGGCTTGAAGACGTAGGCCGCATCGCCCGCCACATTGGCGGAGCCGGTCTGTTCGAGGAACTGGAGATCGTCGAGCACCCAGAAGGCGCGGCCGAAAGTGGCGAGGACGACGGAGTGCTGCTGGGGCTGGATCTCCACGTCGTCGACGCGCACGGCCGGAAGGTTCAGGGTCAGCGGCTGCCATTGCGCGCCGCCATCCTGGCTGTAGTAGACGGTCCGGCTGGTGCCAACGAACATCAGGTTGGCATCGTCCGGATCCTGACGGACGCTTTCGACGTACTCGTCCCGCGGCAGCCCGGCGGTGATCGCGGTCCAGGTTTTGCCGTAGTCGGTGGTCTTGTAGACGTAGGGATGGAAATCGTCCCAGTCGTAACGGCTGGCCGACAGGTAGGCGGTGCCGGCGTCGGTGTGCGAGGGCTCGATGCAGGTGATGGTGGACCACTTCGGCAGGGCCGGCGGGCGCACCGGGGTCCAATGGCCGCCGCGATCGGTGGTCACGTAGACCAGGCCGTCGTCCGAACCGGTCCAGATGATGTTGTCGGAAAGCGGGGAGAAGGCGATGGTGGAGATGGTGTCGAACATCTCCTCGCCGGTGACGTCCTTGCTGATCGGGCCGCCGGAGCGCAGTTCCTTGGTCGGATCGTTGCGCGTGAGGTCGGGGCTGATGGCTTTCCAATGGATGCCGCGATCGAGCGTCTCCAACACCACGTTGGCGCCCATCAGGAACGCGTTCGGGTTGTGCGGATCGAACAGCGCGACGTGATGGTTCCAGCCGAAGCGGTACTTTTCGTCCTTGCCGCCCGCGCCGAATTTGTAGTCGGGCCAGGCGCTGATGAGCAACGACCGGCCGGTGCGGCGATTGGCGCGGTACTCATCGCTGTAGTAGCCGCTGGTGAAGGTGACCCAGGGCCGGCCGGGCTCGGGCACCACCCAGCTCATCTCGCCGCCCTGGACCGTGGTCCAGACCGCCTTGGGCGCGGCGCTCGAACCCTCGTAGGAGCCGCGGTCCTGCTGCGCGCCGTAGATGTGGAAGGGGAACTGATCGTCGAGGTTGGCGTGGTAGAACTGGCCGGTGGGCTGGTTGTCCTCGGAGCTCCAGGTTTGGCCGCCATCGCGGGACACGGTGGCGCCGCCGTCGTTGCCCTCGATGAGAATCCGCGGATTGTCCGGGTTGATCCAAAAGACGTGGTTGTCGCCGTGGGGCGGATGCAGGGCGATCAGCTTTTTGCCGGCGTCATGCGAGACGTAGACGCCGACGTTGGGCAGGTAGATGGTGTTGGCGTCCTTCGGGTCCACGTAGACGTAGCCGTAGTAGAAGGCGCGCTGGGTGATCTCCTGATCGAGGCTCATCAGCTTCCAGCTCGCGCCGCCGTTGTCGGAGCGGAACAAGCCGCCGGCCTGGCCCTTGTAGCTGGCTTGGATCAGCGCGTAGACGACGTTGGGGTCGCTGGGCGCGATCGCCAGGCCCACCTTGCCGAAGATGCCGGGCGGCAGCCCGGGGCGGTGGGTGATGTTGGTCCAGGTCGCGCCGCCATCGGTCGTCTTATAGATGCCGCTGCCCGGGCCGCCGCTCGAGAAGCCCCAGTGCTGGCGCGACATCTCCCACATCCCGGCGTAGACGATTTGCGGGTTGGACGGATCCATCGCCAGCGTGATCGCGCCGGTGCCGTCGTTGACGAACAGGATTTTCTTCCAGGTCTGGCCGCCGTCGGTGGACTTGTAAACGCCGCGCTCGGGATTCGGCCCCCAGAGATGGCCGAAGGCGGCGGCGTAGACCACGTCGGGGTTGTTGGGATCGACGACGATCCAACTGATGATGTGGGTGGCGCCCAGGCCGATGTACTTCCAGGTCTTGCCGCCGTCGGTGGATTTGTACATCCCCTTGCCGGTGACTTCGGTGTTGCGCGGCGCGGAGTCGCCGGTGCCGACATAAATGATCTGCGGGTTGGAGGGCGCGACCGCCATCGCGCCGATGGCGCCATCCTTG
>JAKAOE010000297.1 GCA_021823305.1 Acidobacteriota bacterium | reverse complement strand
GCTCTACCGGCACTGGCAGGGGACGTGGACCGCGCTGGGCGCGCCGCAGCCGCTGACCGTGGTGGCGGACGCGGCGAGCATGCCGGCGGCGAGCGCGCTGGCGGCGCACGCGGCGTTCCTGGACAAGCTGCAGAAGCTGCAGGCCGCGTTCGCGGCGGCGCAGGGCGAGGCCAACCGGATCGAAGGCGAGCTCACCACGCTGCGCGCCACCGCGGCCGCCTATCCGGTGCAGCACCAGACGCTGGTGGAGCGGACGGACGCCGCCGAGCGCGCCTTTGCGCCGATCCAGAGCGCGCTGCGGGCGGGCGGGTTCTTCGGCGGCGGTCCGGGCGCGCCGACGATCGCGATGCGGATCAACAACGCCGCGGGGGCGGAGCGGCGCTCGCTCTCGGCCCCGACCACCACCAGCCTGGACGACGTCCAGTGGGCGTCGGCGGCGCTGGCGGCGGTGCTGCCGCAACTGCGCCGCTTCCGCGCCACCACGCTGGCGCAGCTCGAGGCGGCCTTCACCGCCGCGGGCGCGCCGGCGCCGGGCATGGATTGAACGCGCGGCCGGACATTGATTGGCGCGGGCCCCGGCGCGGCGGCCGCGGCCCCAGCCCGACGCTGCGCCCCGCTCCGGCTCGCCCCTGAGGTTTACGCGGCGCGGGGCGGACGCGGCGGTTGATGGGCTTCCGCCGGCGCTGGGCAGGGCGGAGGTCGTAGGCGGCCTGGAGGTGCATCCAGAATTCCGGGGTGGCGCCGAACTACCGGGCCAGCCGCAATGCGGTGTCGGCGCCGATCGAACGTTTGCGATCCATGATCTGCGTGAGGCGGTTCACCGGGACACCGAGGGAGGCGGCGCTCAGGCGGACTTGGAGGCATGCCGCCAGGTGCGGTGGCGCAGGCGGCTCCAATTCTTGGTGCAGATGAAGGCGCAGTAAATTTCGGCGCGATCCAGAGCGGAAAGGCGGGCTGGATCCCACCGCGCCGCAACCTGCGAGAACAACGCCTCTCCCGTGAGGCGGCCCAGGATGCGCAGATATAGTTGGTGCTGGCAATGGTACGCCGGTGGTGAGAGATACTGGCGATCGTCGTACCACGACCACTTGTTGCGGTAGTCCCAAAGGCCGAGTGTCGCCTTCAGGCCCGCCACGCCTTCGGCGAAGAGGCGCGCGACGTCCGGATCGCCGGTCTCCGCCGCCAGGTCGTAGAGGCCGAAGAGCGAGATCAGGAAGCCGTCGAGAATGCCAGGCGCGGGTCCGCCGGGAATCTCCGCATAGACCACGTGGTCGCCCACCGGAAGGCGAATGTCGTTTTCGGGGGCGGTGAGTTCGAAGATGCGAGCCGCGCCGTACAGCAGTTCCAGCAAGCGCGGCCGGCGGGTGAGCCGCCAGGCGCGCACCATGGCGCTGATCGCGAACCCCTGGGCGTGGGCGGAGACCCAGGGCGCCTTCAGGGGCACCGAGCTGGTGAAATGGTCGAAGTTCATCGGCCACACCACGGCGCCGTCCGGGCGCACCAGGGCGTTGTCCTCGAGCCATTGCGCCTGCGTCAGAAAGGTATCGCGGTGCCGCGGGTCGCGCTCCTGCAAGTAGTGACCGAGGTGAACGAGGCCGTACCAGGCGATGTAGGCCGGCCAGTGGGCCGCGCCTAATTCCCGGCACCAATAGAGCGGCACGCCGTCCGGGCCCATGCGCATGTCCCGCCACGCCAGGGTGTCGCTGTAGAAGTAGTAAGCCAGTGAATTCTTCGGGCCGGCGTCGGGTACGAGGCCGAGTGGGTAATGGAAGCTAAAGTGAAACAACTCGGCACGCACGGCTCGACACGCACAGCGGATGCTCTCAGTAGCTGTCACATATCACCTCCGGGCAATATGCGCCTATCTGTGCCACGGAAGGGCTCGTGCTGTCAACCGCGCCCCGATCGGCGCTTGCGCTGCGATGCGGCCGTGCTCGCCCGGCACCGACCGGCGCCCGTTCGCGCCCCTCGCTTTGCGGCCGGGCGATGCTGCTACACTGTGATACGTATGCGAACGGCGCCCGGGGCGGCGGCAGCCGGCGGGGGCGCGCTCTTCAACCCCATCGCGCCGACGGACCGGACGCGCGGTTCGAGACTGAGATCCTACCTATGAAACCTTGTGCATCCGTGATGCGTGGACTGGCGCTGGGCCTGGGCGGCGCCGCCCTGCTGGCGACGACCGCCAGCGCCGCAGTGAAGCCGCCGCAGGCGACGCAGTCGGTGACGCACGGCAGCGTCGTGGTGGAGGGCGCGCGGGTGGACTACACCGCGACCGCCGGCACCATCATCCTGAAGAACCGGCAGGGCAAGCCCACCGGCAGCATGTTCTACGTGGCCTACACCAAGGACGGGGTGGCGCACGAGAGCGACCGGCCGGTGACGTTCTTCTACAACGGCGGGCCGGGCTCCTCGACCATCTGGCTGCACATGGGCGCGTTCGGACCGGAGCGCATCGCCACCACCGACCACGCGCACACGCCGCCGGCGCCCTACCGGCTGGTGAACAACGACTACAGCCTGCTGGACGTGACCGACGAGGTGTTCATCGACGCGATGAGCACCGGCTACAGCCGCATCCTGCGCAAGGCGCAGGGCGGGGCGGGCACGCGCAAGGACTTTTACGGCGTGGACCCGGACATCCGCTCCTTCGCCCAGTTCATCACCGACTACCTCAGCCTGAACAACCGCTGGAACTCGCCCAAGTATTTGTACGGGGAGAGCTACGGCACGTTCCGCTCGGAGCTGCTGGCGAACTACCTCACGCAGGTGGACGACATCGACGTGAACGGCGTGGTGCTGCAGTCGGCCTACACCGGCGACGGCAGCTTCGGCACCGACACCACCTACGCCACCAACCTGCCGACGGAAGCGGCGGTGGCCTGGTATTTCCACAAGCTGCCCAACCCGCCGGCGCAGCTGCCGCCGTTTCTGGCGCAGGTCGAGCAGTTCGCGATGAACGGCTACGCCACGGCGCTGCTGGCGGGCAACTCGCTCAGCCCGGCCGCGTTCCAGGCGACGGCGGAGAAGCTGCACGACTACACCGGGCTCTCCACCGCCTACATCGAGAAGTCGAACCTGCGCGTCAGCGAGGGCGCCTTCCGGCACGATCTGCTGCAGGGCCAGGATATGACGGTGGGGGATCTCGACGGCCGCTTCGCCGGCCCGACCATGGACCCGCTCAGCCCGCGCGCGCAGTACGATCCGCAGGCGGCCGCGATCAGCTCGGCCTACGTGGCCGGCTTCAACAGCTATTGCCACAACGTGCTGAAGTACGGGAAAGGCGAAACCTACCGGCCGGAGGCGTACAACATCGTGACCTCGTGGCCGCGCATTCACCGCGATCCGCTCACACGCCGTCCGATGCGCACGGCCAACGGCGGCATCGACATGGCGGAGGCGATGAAGTACAACCCGGACCTGCGCTTCGAGGTGGACGCCGGTTATTTCGACCTGAACCTGCCCTTCTATGGCATGATCAACTCGGTCAACCACCTGAACATCCCCAAGAGCCTGCAGGGGCACATCCAGTTCAAGTTCTACTATTCCGGCCACATGATCTACGTCAACGTGGCCGCGCTGAAGGCGCTGCACGACAATACGGCGGCGTTCATCCGCAGCACGTGGCGTGCGGCGGCGAGCGCGCCGGCGCAGTAAATCACCGTCATGGGTGCGAAGATACATCCAGCACCCATGGCCCTCCTTCCTCAGCACTTCCCTGCCGCGCCGCCGGCGCGCCGCGGCTTTTCTGTGGCGGCGGCATGAGCGCGGGGATCGAGCGGGTGGCGATT
>JAKAOE010000296.1 GCA_021823305.1 Acidobacteriota bacterium | reverse complement strand
ACCCGCCGCTGCGCATCATCCGGATCGCGCGCCACCAGCAGGCCGGCGCGCGCAGCCCCGATAATGCCGATGCTCCCGCCACCGCGATACAGCGGGCTGCCGCCCGGCATCTTGTTCAAATGGCGAACTAGCACCACGGCCACGCCCTCCGCCGCCGCCATCGCCGCCAGAGGCACGAGCACCCGGCGCACATCTTGATCGCGCCACGAGTTCGCTTGGCTGGGTAGATAGGCCATGAGCGGGTCCACCACCACCAGCCGCGCCTGCACCTGCGCGATGGCGGCCCGCAGCGTGTCCAGGTCGGTTACGTCACTCCACGCCGCCACCGGCAGCGCCGCGATTCGGTCACAGTCACCGCCGGCGGCGTCCAACCGCGGCCGGATCGTGTCCGCAAGATCATCCTCGGCGCCGGCCAGCACCACGCCGCCTGCACATCCAGCTCCGCCGTCTGGCATCTCCCGCCCGCGGCTTACGCGCGCCGCCAAGTCCAACGTGATCGTGGACTTGCCCAGGGCGGGGTCGCCGTCCAAAACCGTCAATTTCCCGAGCGGGATTCGGCCGGGCCAGAGCCAGTTCACCGGGCGCGCGGCAACGCGCGACACCCGCACCGCGGGGCCGAGGCCGAGCGCAGCGTTTGCACGTCGCAGTTCGCCGGCCAGCCCGTCGCGGCCGAAGATGGCATCCGCCGTGGGCACGGGGCTAGGCGGCGGCATCGCATCCCTCCGCCGCGCGACGCGCCGCCAGTAGGCGGTGGTACCGCGCCGCCGCCGCATCACCCGCCGGCCCGTCGGCCATTGCCGCCCGCGCCAGCGCCGCCAGCGCGGCGTCGGCGCGGCCGAGCAGGGATTGCCGGTGCCGCTCGCGCTGGCGCTGCGCCGTCTCGGCCGCCTGCCGCTGCTCTCGCTCGCGCCGCTGCCGCGCGCGGTCTTCGGGCGCGGTTGGTCCGCCCATGATGTCGGCCCACGATATGCCCGCGGCCGCCAGCACATCGGTGGTGGCACAGCCCGCCCAGCAGCGCAGCAGCACGCGGCCACCGTCGCCGGCGCGGATGGCGAGGCTGGGCGTGCGGTCGGCGTGCGCCGGACACCGCACCGCCCATCGGCCATCCCCGGCGGCGCGCGCGCCAAGGCGCGAAGCCACGTCCGCCGCCGTCATCGCCCCTCCGGCCCAATGTCGGCCAAATCGCGAGAGGCGAACGCGCGGACCGCCGCCGCCGGAATGAGTACTCGCCTGCCGAGCCTCCGGCGCGGCAGGCGGCCGAGGGTCAGCAAACGCTCGATTGAGCGGCGCGAGAGGCCGAGAGTGGCGGCGGCGTCGGCGATGCCGATCAGGAGCGGGGATTGGCGGGGTATCGAGGTGTCCATGCCGCCAGGGTCCCCCATGGCGGCGCAGGGCGCCAGGGTCCCCACTTGGGCACGTTTTTAGCTCAGCGACGTGATGGTTTTGGGGCGCTACACCACGGCCCGGAAAAGCTGGACGTAGCCCGGCGCGGCCTGCCGCATGTCGGCCCCGCGCAGAAGGCGTCCAAGATCGGCCTCGTCCAGGCCCCGGCCGGGATCAGCGCACCGCCCGAGCGCGGCAAGGGTATCGCGCCCGAGATGCACGCCGTAGCTGTCCGCGCCCGCTTGGAGCACGGCCAGCATCACGAGCGCTCCGTGCTTGCGCAGGCCCTCGTGGGCCGTTGCAAACAGATGCGAGGCTTCGCCCGAAGCGAGCGCCTTGGCCACGGCCGGCGACTTCCGCGCAGCTTCGCCAATCGTCTCCGCGCCCGGAAATGCCCATGGCGCGGTCAGCGCATCCGCCCGCTTCAGTTCAGCCCGGCGCTCGAACAACTCGCGCAGCTTGGTGTCGGCCTGTTCCTGTGCATACTCGGCCCGCTGGAGCGGCGGGATCATCCGCTTTGCCGCATCCACCGCCTGATCGAGCAGCGACTGCTGCTCACCGGCTGGCGCAACATCCGCCGTGGCGTAATACCACAGGCAGATCCAGGCCGCACGTCCCAGCCCGGCTTTGCAGATGCGCTGCAAGGCGTTTTTCGCCGTGGCCTGCTTCTCTACGCGGGCGAGAAAGCCACTCAACCAACGCTTAATGTCCGCTTCGGTGTATCCGCCCATCGCTCGCCTCCAGTGCGAACGGCGGGCGGCATCTGGAGAATGCCGCCCTTCAGCGCGGGGATCAGCCACGCCTTGCCGCCTACCGCGTCAGGATACCCCGCTTCCGGCGGCACAAAGGCATGCGGGCGGAGTGGGAGTGGCTCTCTTTCGCGGGGACGCGAACGACGGTGTGGGTGGGCCGCTGCGGCGGTTCCATTTCCGCCGCCGGCGCGGCCGCGCGCGAAGGCGCGGGACCGCCACCCAGAGACTCCTATGCATAGACGGACTGGTGGCTCTTTTGGTGGCTCTTCGTGCTCGGAAACGTGGCGGAGCGTGGCGGAAGCTGGCGGAACGGCTATCGCGGAAAACCCTTGACTGGAGCGGCGTTTGGCGTATTCTGGCGGTATGTGGCGGAAGGAGACATATCACGGCAGGAGCGATCCTAAGTCTGGCGCGTCTGCCAGTTCCGCCACTCTCGCGCTGCCTGACAGCTAACTTTACAACGCGGCCAAGGCGGCGGCCAGCGGCTGCGGGCTGAGGGGTGGGAGAGCCGGCGTGGCGGCGGCGTGGATGGGGCGCCAGAGGGTGCGGAAGCGGAGGCCGTCGGCTTCGACCAGTTCGGGGCAGTCGCCGCGGGCGAGGCGGGGATCGTCGGCGGGATCGGCGAGGAAGAGGAAGGCGCGCTCGTGAAGCTCGCGGCGCTTCCAGATCCAGACGTGGTCTATTGATTGGCGCGGGCCCCAGCGCGGCTCCGCCGCGCGTCCCGCTTTTGCTCGCGCAGGGCCGGGGCCCCGATGGCCCCCGCCCTGCGCTGCGCCGGCGGCGAGCGGGCGGACGGTGGTGAGCGCGATGCCGAGCTCCTCCTGCAACTCGCGGCGGACGGCTTGCTCGGGCGTTTCGCCGGGCTCGAGGCCGCCGCCGGGCGGGCGGTGGTAGACGCGGCCGTCGTGCGGGTCAATAATTTCGGCGACTAAGAAGGCGCCGTCGCGAACAAAGACGGCGAGGGCGACCTGGCGGCGGACGACGGGCAGGGGCACGACGGTCATATGGAGAGTGTAGACGCGGCGAGGCGGTAAGCTGAGACATGGCGATGGGCGGATTCCATGGCGGGATGGGGCTGGGGATGGGGATGGGCGGCGGCGGGGCGCGCGGGGACGGGAAGCTGGATAAGAGCTGGCGCGAGGTTTGGCCGCACGCGTGGGAGCTGCTGAAACCGCGGTGGGGGCTGCTGGGGTTCGGGTTCCTGCTGATGCTGGTGAACCGGGTCTGCGGGCTGGTGCTGCCGACGTCGAGCAAGTACCTGATCGACAACGTGATTACGCACCGGCAGGTCAACCTGCTGCCGCCGATTCTGGGGATCGTGCTGGCGGCGACGGCGGTGCAGGGGCTGACGACGTTCGGGCTGGCGCAGACGCTATCGAAGGAAGCGCAGCGGCTGATCAACGAGCTGCGGCGGCGGGTGCAGGCGCACCTGGCGCGGCTGCCGGTGAGCTTTTACGACCACAACAACACCGGGGCGCTGGTGTCGCGGGTGATGAGCGACGTGGAGGGGGTGCGCAACCTGCTGGGCACGGGGCTGGTGCAGTTCGCCGGCAGCATCATCACGGCGCTGATCGCGCTGGGGCTGCTGTGGCGGATCAGCCCGGCGATGACGCTGGTGGCGGTGGGGTTCGTGGCGGCGTTCAGCTGGTCCATCCGGCATTCGTTCGGGGT
>JAKAOE010000295.1 GCA_021823305.1 Acidobacteriota bacterium | reverse complement strand
GAACCGACCACTTTCGTCCCAGCGAACCCGCAATGGAGTGGCGCGCCCTGAGAGATTCGAACTCCCGGCCTTCTGGTTCGTAGCCAGACGCTCTATCCAGCTGAGCTAAGGGCGCGGCCCGGCGGCGCCTTGGCGGCGCGCAATACGAAATGGTAGCACGGCCGGGTGCGGTGCCTGGCGGCGCGGGTTGGCACCGCGCGCACAGCCGTGGCGAGTGGAATCACTGGATGGTATGCCCAGCATGAGATTTCATCGGGGTGTAACGCCATCCACCGCGGGCGTAGGCGATGCTCGGTCCGGAAGGAGGAGACCAGGGCGCGGCGCAGTACGATAATCAACGGGAGTACCACTCGCCCACTTGCGAGCTTGGACTGCGCTTCCCCTGGCCCCGCGAATGACCATGCCGACCCACCGATGCCTCCTCACCAGCGCCGCCGCGATACTGTTGGCTGCGGCGGCGCTGGCTTCCCCACCGCATCCGCCCAGCCGGGCCGCGCAGGCGCAACAGGCGCTGATCGCGGCGCTGCGGCGGCACGTGCGCCACGTCTTCGTGATCTACCAGGAGAACCGCTCGTTTGACGAGTACTTCGGGACGTTTCCCGGCGTGGACGGGCTGTACACAGCGCAGGCACGCAGCCACGGCTTCCGGCAATGGGATCCGATCGGCAAACAGTGGGTTACGCCCTTCCCGATCACCGCGCCGGACACGGGCGATCCCGGCCACAGCCGGCCGGCGCTGATCGCGAAGTCGGATCACGGCCGCATGGACGATTTCGTCGCGGCGGAAGAGAAGGCGCACGCCAAGAATCCCAAGGTCGCGCACGACCTCGGTCTGCTGACCATGGGCTACGAGGACTGCCGCACCATCCCCTACCTCTGGCTTTACGCCCACCGCTTCACGCTGTTCGACCATTTCTTCCAGGGCATGTACGGGCCCTCGACGCCGGGCAACATCGACCTGATCGCGGCGCAGACGGGCGAGACGCAATGGGCGCGGAACCCGCAGGAGGCGTTCCACTCCGCCAGCGGCCGCGGCGAACCGGTGATCAACGACACCGAGCCGGCGTTCGGCCCGTACGAGCACGGCAGCCCCAAGACCACCCAGTACGACCAGACGTATGCGACGCTGATGCTGACGCTGCTGGGGCGCAAGGCGGTGCTGGCGAGGCGCGACAACCAGGGCGTACGGCGGGACATCGCGACGCTGCAACACGATGACCACGCGCCGGTGCCGTGGGGCTGGTACCAGGAGGGGTTCGGCAACGGCACCGACATCAACGCCAAGGCCTACATCTCGCACCACAACTCGCCGCAGTATTTCGGCTACATCCGCGAAAACGCGCCGCTGTGGAGTGGCGAGCACGACCTGCTCGATTTCTTCTCCATGCTCAAGGCGGGCAAGCTGCCGCCGCGCAGCGTGAGCATCGTCAAGGGCGGGCGCGACAACCCCTTCGGCTGGAAGCCGGCGGACCGCAACCCCTACGTGCAATCGCACTATCTCGGCGACGACGACCACGCCGGCTACTCCGACGTCCAGCTTTCCGAGGCGCTGGTGGCCAAGGTGGTGAACGCGGTGGCGGCGAGCCCCTATTGGAACAGTTCGGTGATTCTCATCACCTGGGACGACGAGGGCGGCTACTTCGACCACGTGCCGCCGCCGCAGTTCGAGAAGTGCCCGGACGGCAACCCCTGCGGCGACGGGCCGCGCATTCCGCTGCTGCTGATCTCGCCCTATGCGCGCAGCGGCGGGGTGGCGCACGCGCAGAGCGACCACGCCTCATTCGCGAAGTTCGTGGACGTGCTGTTCAACCTGCCGCCGCTGGCTTCGCTGCCGGACGAAAAACCGTGGCTGCCGCGCGGTCCGCACGACCTCAACCCGGCGATCGGGAACCTGGTATCGGGTTTTTCGGCCGCGCGGCTGGAGGGGCAGGAGGCGCCGCTGGCGGCGGCCAGCGCGGAGATTCCGGCGGCCGACGTGGGCACGTTTCCGCCGCCGCTGACCTGTTCCGACATCGGGGTCCAACCGGTGGCGCTGCCGGGAGCGGTCGCGCACCCGCCCGCCGGCTTCAACCCGCTGCCCGGCCACTGAGCGCCGACGCGGCTGCCGGCAGTGTAGATTGGTGGCGTGGTCGAGGTTTTCGGATTGCGGCTCGACGTGGAGGCGGCGCGGCGCGCGCGCTGGCTGCACTGGCTCTCCGCCCACGAGCGGGCGCGGGTCGAGCGTTACGTGGACCCGTTGCACGGGGCGCGCTACCTCGCCGCCCACGCGCAACTGCGCTGGCTGCTGGGCGAGCGGCTCGGCCTGGCGCCGGAGACGCTGGCGTTCGAGCGCGCGGCGCAGGGCAAGCCGCATCTGGCCGGGCGGCCGCTGCGCTTCAACCTCACACACTGCCGTGAGTTCGGGATGGTGGCGCTGCACCCGACCCTGGAAGTGGGCGTGGATATCGAATGGATCGAGGCGCAGCGCGACTGGCTGGCGCTGGCGCGGCGCTTCTTCACCGGCGGGGAGAGCGCGTGGCTGGCGGGCCTGGCGCCGGAGGCGCAGGCGCGCGCCTTCTGCCGGTTGTGGACCTGCAAGGAGGCCTGGATGAAGGCCGACGGGCGCGGTCTGGGCGCGGGGCTGCGGAGCGTCGAGGTGGGCCTGGGGGAGGGACACGCGCCGGAACTGCGCGGCGCCCCCGGCTGGCGCGGGCGCGAGCTGGCGCCGCCGCCGGGGTTTGCCGGGGCCGTGGTCTGGGCGTCCGCGGGCGGGGACGAGCCCGAAGTCAGGCTGACTTGGCTGCCGCCGCCGCCCTGACCCCGGCCACCAGCCGATTCGCCCGCAGCAGTCCGATCACGGCGGCGCTCCAGAGCGAGAGCGCCATGACCAGCCCGAGCAGTACGTCGCCCGCCGCGAGGTGGGCGCGCAGCGAGAAAGCGACCGCCGCGCACGCTGCCAACTCGATGCCGCCGAGCCAGTAGTACAGGGGGTAGTGGAAGATCCGCGCCAGCGGCATGAAGTGCGCGGCGACGATGGCCGCCACCGCGACCATGATCCAGTCGGCATGGCCGCTGTGAGCCAGCAGGTTGGCGGCCAGCGCGATCAGGCCGAACTCCACCAGGACCACCGCCGCGAAGCGCCGGCTGCGGCGGCGCTCCCACGCCAGTTCGTCCCCGGCCGGCGGAGGCTCGAGCGCTTGCGCCTGCCGGCCCGCCAACAACAACCCGACCGAACGCATCGCCAGCAGCGAGGTGGGCAGCAGCACGCAGGTGACGAGCCAAATCCAGGACGAGGCGTCGAGCGCGAACAGCATCCAGACGCCGCCGAACAGCGACAGAAACAGGCCGCCTTTGCCCATGCCGTTGAGTTGCGCCGTGATGCGCATCATGCCACCTCCGCCACCGCCCGCAGCACTTCGGCGACCTCGATGCGCGTCATGCAGCGATGATCGATCGGGCATTCGCGCAGCTTGCACGGGCTGCAGGCGACGCCGGGCGCTTTCAACAATCGTAACCTGTGCGGCAGCGCCAGGGGGTAAGTCTCGCGTTCGTTGGAGGACCCGAAGAGCGCGACCACGGGCGTGCCCACGGCCGCCGCCAGGTGCATGGGGCCGCTGTCGTTGGCCACCAGGCAGTGGGCCGCGGCCAGCAGCGCGGCGAGCTCCGCGAGGGTGGTTTCGCCGGCGAGATTGAGCACGCGGCCGGGCGCATCGGCGGCCTCGGCGAGCCGCTCGGCGAGCGCGCGTTCGCTGGGCCCGCCGATCATGGCCACCATGGCGCCCTGCGCGGCCAGGGCGGCGGCCAGCGCGGCGAAGCGCTCCGGCAGCCAGCGCTTGGCGC
>JAKAOE010000294.1 GCA_021823305.1 Acidobacteriota bacterium | reverse complement strand
GACGTAGTACTGCTCGACCTCAAGCTGCCGCGGCTGGATGGACATGAGGTGTTGCGCCGCATCCGCGCCGACGACCGCACCTGCCGCCTGCCGGTGGTGGTGCTGACTTCCAGCGCGGAGGAGCGCGACATCCGCGAGAGCTACAATGAAGGCGCTAACAGCTACGTCCGCAAGCCGCTCGACCTAAACGATTTCTTGCGCGCCGTCGCGCAGTTGTCCGAGTACTGGCTGCATCGGAACGAGATCGCCTGGGACTGGTCGCGCGGCGCCGGCCTGCCGGCCGGGGAGGTTCCGGGGATATGAAGAAGCCGCTGAGCATTCTGATGGTGGAGGACAGCCCGGACGACGCGCTGCTGGTATCGGCGACACTGGAACGCAACGGGCTCGCCCACGTCGTGGCACGCGTGGACAATGAGGAGCAGTTTCGATCCGCCCTGGACCAGGGCGGGTTCGACCTCATCCTTTCCGACAGCCAGATGCCCTCCTTCAGCGGGCCGGATGCGCTGCGGTTGTACCGCGAGCGCCTCGCACATCTGGACGAAGCGCAACGCGCGCTGGCGGAAGTGCCGTTCGTGTTCGTGTCCGGCACGCTGGGAGAGGAGCGCGCCATCGAAATGCTGAAGGGCGGCGCGACCGATTATGTGCTCAAGGACCGCCTGATCCGGCTGCCGTCGGTGATCGAGCGCGCGATGGCGGATGCGGAAGAGCGGACGGCGCGGCGCGCGGTGCAGCAGCAGTTCTTCCACGCGCAGAAAATGGAAGCCGTGGGGCGGCTCGCCGCCGGCATCGCCCACGACTTCAACAACCTGCTCACGGTGATTCTCGGCTATACCGAGATGCTGATGAAGCCGTCGCTGGACGAGCGCGCGCGCGGCCATGCGGCGCGCGTGCTGGACGCCGGCAACCGCGCCATGATCCTGACCCGCCGCCTGCTCACGTTCAGCCGCGAGTCGGCGGCCGAGATTCAGGTGCTGGACCTGAATCGCGTGGTGGCGGATATGGAAGCCCTGGTGCGCACCGCCATTGGAGACCAGCATGAGCTCCAACTGGAGCTGGCGCCGGAGCCGGCGCTGGTCCGGGCCGACGCCGGCCAGATGGATCAGGTGCTCATGAACCTGGCCATCAACGCGCGCGACGCGATGCCGGAGGGCGGCACGGTGACGGTTTCCACCGCGTGTCTCACGCTGCCGGAAGCTGAACACCCCACGCCCGCTGGCGAGTACGTATGCCTGGGTGTCTCCGACAGCGGCATCGGCATGAGCCCGGAAACCCAGGCCCGCATCTTCGAGCCGTTCTTCACCACCAAGCCGGTTGGGGTCGGCACCGGCCTGGGCCTGTCGACGGTCTTCGGCATCGCCCGCCAGAGCGGCGGGTTTGTGCGGGTGAAGAGCGCGCTGGGCGAAGGCACCACGATGGAGGTCCTGCTGCCCGTGGCCGCCGCGGCGGAAGCGGCCGGCAACGCGGAGGCGGGCGCGTGAGCGCCGCGGGCGCCGCCGCGCCCGCACCCGTATCGCCACCCCCGCGCGCCGCGTGTAACCCTGTTGTCATCGAGCGGCGTGGTATCCGGTAGATATGCGCGGCGGGATGTGCCGCCGCAGCCAGCCAGGCCGGCGTAGCCTTGGGCGCGGTCAACCAGCCGCAGCCCTGGCGCTAGCCGGCCTTGTTTTGCGCGCGCGGCCGGCCGGCGCCGCGCCCGCACCCGGGGCGCCACCGCGCCGCCGCGGGTTTAACCCCGTTGTAACCGGCTTGGATGGTATTCGGTAGGTATGCGCTGCGATCTTCATGTGCATTCGGTTCATTCCGGTCCCAATACGCTGCCGCCGCTGCGTGCGTTTTGCCGCGAGTGCTACAGCCCGCCGTGGGAGCTGTACGGGCGCTTGCGGGTGCGGGGCATGGACCTCGTGACCGTGACCGATCACGATTCGATTGCGGCCGCCGGCGATCTCGGCGGCCGTTTTGATTTTTTCCTGAGCGAGGAGGTCACCTGCCGGCTGCCCAGCGGCGCCGAGGCCCACCTCGCCGTCTACGACATCACCGCCCGCCAGCACACCGGCCTGCAGGAACGGCGCGACGATTTTTCCCGCCTCGCCGCTTATTTGCGCGAGGAGCGGCTGTTCGCCGCCGTCAACCACATCGGCTCCGGGCTCACCGGCCGGCGCCACGCCCAGGATTTCGACCTGCTGCTCGCGGCCACGCCCGCGCTCGAAACCCGCAACGGGCAGGTGCCGGCGGCCAACAACCGTCTCGCCCACGCCCTTGCCCGGCGCAGCGGCAAGATCGGGCTCGGCGGCAGCGACGCCCACGGTCTGGCCGGCGCCGGCCGCGCCTGGACGGTCGTTCCCGGGGCGTGCAATCGCGAGGAGTTTCTCACCGGGCTGCGGGCAGGGAAAGCGCGCGCCGGCGGCCGCCACGGCGCCTTCTGGCCGCTGACGCTGGGCATTCTCGAAATCGCCCTCGGCCTGGCGACCGAGTGCCCGGTGGCCGCCGCGCTGCTGCCGACGCTGGTGTTCGCGCCGCTCGCCGCCGCCGCGCACCAGGTCTCCGAACGCCTCTGGGCGCGGCACTGGCGCAAGCGGCTGCTGCAGGCGTCCTCCGGCACCGCTTGCGCTCTTGCCGGCGCCGACCCGTTCGCCGCCTGACACCCGCCTCACCCGGCAACTGGGGTACCCTGCTGAGTGGCGCGTACGCCATTCACTCCGGATCCCGCATGACTCCCATCCACGTCATCATCCTGGCCGTCGTCCAGGGCCTGGCTGAACTGCTGCCCATCTCCAGTTCGGCGCACGTCATCGTCACCGCGGCCCTGCTGCACGAAAACATGTCCACCCCGGCGAACGCGCTGCTGCTGGTGCTGCTGCATACCGGCACCATGTTTGCCGTCATCGCCTACTTTTGGCGGCGCTGGGCGCAGGAGTTCTTCGCCTCCTGGAAGCGCTTCTGGAGTTTCTTCCGGCTGCTGTTCCTTGGCTGTTTCCTCTCCGGCGTGGTGGCGTTGCCGATCATTTTCGCCGTGGACCGCATTCTGGGGCGCCCCGGCCATCCGGCGCAGATCGAGGTCCTGTTCAGCAAGCTCAACTGGATCGCGCCCGCGCTGGCGGCGGCGGGCATCCTGACCCTGTGGGCGGGCCTGCGCGAGGCGCGCCGCCCGGAGACCGCGGCGGCGAAGGAGGCCGGCCGCGGCCACGTCGGCCGCGGGTTGGCCGCGATCATGGGCATCCTGCAGGGGTTTGCCATCCCCTTCCGCGGCTTCTCGCGCTCCGGCGCCACCATCTCCGGCGGGCTGCTCGGCGGCGGCGAGCGTGGCGCGATGGAGTCGTTCAGCTTCGCCATGGCGGTGGCGATCACGCCGCTCGCCATCGCGCGCGAGGTCTGGCGCCTGCACAAGTCGGTCGCGGCGACGCACGCCACCTTCGCCGTGGGCATGTCCACCGGCCTGCTCGGCATGGCCTGCGCGTTTCTCGCCGGACTGGTGGCGCTGCGCTGGCTCTCGAGCTGGTTGGAGTCAGGGAAGTGGTACTGGTTCGGCGCCTACTGCCTCGCCGCCGCGGCCGTCACGCAGTGGATCTACATGCACGGCGCGCTCGGGTTGCCGCGTTAGGCCTGCGTTAGTGCTGTCCGCGGGCGGCATTGATCGGCGCGCGTCCCCGCGCGATGCACTGGTAGACGGCGCGGGCGCGTTCGAGCGCGGCGTGGAACTGGTCGCGCTCGGCCGGGCTGCGCCAGGGCGCGTGCGCCTCGCGCTGCCACAGGTCCTCGACCGACTGGGCCAGAAACTCCGCATCCGCGGCCGAGACCCACTGGCGGCCGTTGCGCACGACGTAGAC
>JAKAOE010000293.1 GCA_021823305.1 Acidobacteriota bacterium | reverse complement strand
ATACGCCTGCTGCTGCGGGTTGAGCCCGGCGGTGAGCGGCGGGTTGACGGAGGCGGGCGCGGGCGCGGCGGGCTTGGGCGCCGGCGCGGGACCGCGGCGGAAGTCGCGCCGGGGCGGCGGCCCGTAAGGCGCACGGAGCGCCAGCAGGGCGGCGAGCGCGGGCGGCGGCGCCAGCGCCGGCGCGAGGACGTAGGGCGGCGCCATCGGCGGCATCGGCGGCGCGGGAAAGATCAGCGGCGGCTGCAGGATGAGGATCGGCGGCGGCTGCGGCGGAGCGTGGTGAAACAGGCCGCAGCCGGCGGCGAAGCCGGCCAGCGGCAACAGCAGCGCCAGCCTGGCGGTGCGCGCCGGCATCAAGCCAACGCCTCGGCGGCTTCCGCCGGCGCCGGCAGCGGGAAGCGCAGCAGGAAGCTGGCGCCGCCCGCGCCCGGCTCGAGCTCGATCGCGCCGCGGTGCAGTTGCATGATGCGCGCGGCCAGCGCCAGGCCGATGCCGGTGCCCTCGGCGCGGGTGGTGAAGTAAAGGTCGAAGATCTTCTCGCGATGTTCCACCGGGACTCCGGCGCCCTGGTCGCGGACGCGCAGCAGGGCCTGCCCGCGCCCGGTGAACACCTCGAGCGTCAACTGCCGGGAGCCCGCGCCGCTGGGCATCGCCGCCATGGCCTGCAAGCCATTATTCACCAGATTCAACAGCGTTTGTTCCACCAGGTCGCGGTCGAGGCGGACCTGGGGGCCGGGGGCGGGGGCCTGCAGCACGATGGCGACGCCCTGCTCGGCGGCGGGGGCGCGCATCAGCTCGGCGACGCCGCGCGCCAGTTGGGCAAGATCGGTGGGCTGCAGCTTCACCTCGACCGGGCGGCTGAAATCGAGAAAGGTCTTGACCACGCGGTCGAGGCGCTCGATCTCGCGCCGCAGCACCTGGATATGCGGCTGCAGGCCGTTGCCGCCGGCGCCGGCCTTTTCGCGCAGCAGGTCGAGGTGGATGGCCATGGCGTTGAGCGGGTTCTTCACCTCGTGGGCGACGCCGCGGGTGAGGCGGCCGACGGCGGAGAGGCGGCGCGCGACCTCGAGCTCGTTCTCCAGGCGGGTGACCGCCTCGGCCTCGCGCAGGGTGAGCAGCGCGCCGCTGAGGCCGCCGCGGTCGCGCACCAGGTCGAGGCGGGCGAAGAGGGCGCGGCCGCCGGGTTCGCGTTCGGCGGCGCGGGCCGTGAGCGGCGTCTTCTCCCGCACCGCGCGCCGCACCGCCTGGTCGAGCGCGGCGGCGGAGGGAAACAGGGCCTCCACCGGGCGGCCGACCAGGTCGGCGGCGGCGAGGCCGAGCAGGCGCGGGGCGGCGGCGCTGGCCATGACGCACTGGCCTTGGGCGTCGAACAGCACCAGGCCCTCCTCCAGGCTGTCGAGCACGTGGCCGACGTTCTCCTGCAGCGTGCTGTAGACCTGGCGGGTGTCCTCGATCTCGCGCCCGAGAAGCTGGATCTTCGACTGCACCTGGCCGAACTCGTCGCCGCGGGCGGGGGCGGCGGCGCGCCTCGCGGGCGCGTTGGCGGCGGTGAGGCGGTCGAGTTGGGCGCCGATGGCGCTGAGCGGAGCGAGGGCGAGGTCGGCGAGGCTCCAGGCGAGGCCGGTGGCGAGCAGGACGATCAGCACGCCGTAGATGAGCAGGGTGCGCAGACGGCCGAGCATGGTGGTGCGCAGCAGGATGCTGTCCACGCCGATGGCGACGGTGCCGAGCGGGCGGCCGCCGACGCTGGTGGCGAGCGAGACGGCATAGATGCGCTCCGGGCCCAGGATGGCGCGGGTCTGGGCCCAGAGGCCGCGCTGCATCACCTCGCTCATCAGCGGACGCTGGGGCTGGGGCTGGCCCTCGAGCAGGGGGTTGGAGTCCATCACTACCACGCCGTTGGGCGCCACCAGGGCGACGTCGCGAATGGCGCTGTTGTAGCCGATGGCGGAGCTGAACAGGCTGGCCATGGCGGGGCTCTGCTTGAGGCCGTAAAAAAAGGCCTGCAGCGAAACGTCGCCGGCGGGGGTGCCCACCGCGCCGGCCAGCGGCGTGGCGGCGAGCTCCTGGCTCATCTCGTTGTAGATCTCGCGCGCCAGGAAGTCGGCGTGGTTGTACACCACCTCCCACTGTTCCCGCACCCCGCCGGCGAGAAAGATGAGGTTGACGGCGAGCACCACCAGCAGCACCAGGCCGGAGATGCTCAGCGTAAGCTTGGTTTTCAGCCGCATGCCGGACGCGCCGCTAGCGCGCGGACTCGCGGGCGGCGTACTCCTTCAACTTATTCTGCAGCGTTTTCAGGCTGATGCCGAGCCGCTCGGCGGTGCGGGTCTTGTTGTTGCCTTCGCGCTCCAGCGTCTTCAGGATGAGCAGGCGCTCGGCCTCGTCCACGGTGGCGCCCAGGGGCACGCGCACGCTGTCGCCGTCCTCGGCGGCGGCCGCGACGGCGGGGGCGGCGCCGAAGCCGGGGGCCAGGTGTGCCGGCTCGAGCACGGCGCCGGAGGCGACAATGACGGCGCGTTCCAGCGTGTTGCGCAGCTCGCGCACGTTGCCCGGCCAGCGGTATTGGCCAAACCGCTGCATGACCTCGGGCGCGATCCGGGTGACCGCGCGGCTGTGGCGCTGGTTGAGCTGGGCCAGCAGCGCGGCGCAGAGGGCGGGCAGGTCCTCAAGATGCTCGCGCAGCGGGGGCAGGTGGAGATGAAAGACGTTGAGGCGGTAGTAAAGGTCGCCGCGCAACTGGCCGGCGGCGACGGCTTCGGCGGGCGAGCGGTTGGTGGCGGCGAGGACGCGCACGTTGACCGGAATCTCCTGCTTGCTGCCGAGGCGGCGCAGGTGGCGGTCCTCGAGCACGCGCAGCAGCTTGGCCTGGGTGGCCAGCGGCATCTCGCCGATCTCGTCCAGCAGCAGCGTGCCGCCCTCGGCCAACTCGAAACAGCCGGCGCGGCGCTCCTGGGCGCCGGTGAAAGCGCCCTTTTCGTGGCCGAAGATCTCGCTCTCCATCAGGCTCTCGGGAATGGCGGAGCAGTTGATGGCGAGGAAGGTGCGTTCGCGGCGCGGGCTGAGCGAGTGGATCATGCGTGCCACCACCTCCTTGCCGGTGCCGCTTTCGCCGGTGATGAGCACGCTGGCCGTAGTGGGAGCCACCTGCTCCACGAGGGCGCGAATCTCGCGGGCCGATTCGGAGGCGCCGACGTAAGCGGGCGCCGGCGCGCCGGACGGGCCATCGGCTTGAGCGCGGACGAGGTCGGCCAGGCGGGGCTTGAGCTCTTCGGCGCGGATGGGCTTTTCGATGTAGTCGCTGGCGCGCAGGCGGAGGCACTCGATGACGGCCTCCTTGGAGCCTTGACCGGTGAGCACGAGCACAGGGAGTGAGCCGTAGCGCTGGCGGACGCGGGCGAGCAGCTGCAAACCGTCCAGGCGGGGCATGCGGATGTCGGTGAGGACGGCCTGCGGCAGGCTGCGGCTGAGGATTTCGAGCGCTTCGGCGCCGTCGGAGGCGGTATCCACGGCGTAGCCCCAGGCTTCGAGCAGCTCGGCGAGGCCGTGACGCTCATTGGGTTCGTCATCTACAACCAAAACGCGGGGACGTTGGGATGGAACGTTCATCTTGCAACAGAGCTCGCTACATATTGTATGCGGCTGGAGTGGGCGTTGGGGTGCGCGCGGCGGCGGGAGCAGATTGTTGGAACCGGCATAGGCGGCGAGTGCGTCTTTAGTAGTGGTTTTATCATCCCAGTTTTCCGGAGTTACGCGCAATAATCGGAATGAGAGCGGGGACAACCTTCCCTTTCGAGGGGCGTTCCCACCACGAAAGGAGACGTGAG
>JAKAOE010000292.1 GCA_021823305.1 Acidobacteriota bacterium | reverse complement strand
ACGCCCGCGCCCCCGGTGGGCACCGCGCTCGGCCCGCATGGGCTCAACCTGATGGAGTTCTGCAAGGCGTTCAACGCCCGCACCTCGGCCAAGGAGCTCGAGGGCATGAACGTGCCGGTGGTGATCACCATCTTCAACGACCGCTCCTTCACCTTCATCACCAAGACCCCGCCCGCCGCCGACCTGCTGAAACGCGCCGCCGGCATCGCCAAGGGGTCGAAGGAGCCCAACAAGGACAAGGTGGGCAAGGTCACCGCCCGGCAGATCGAGGAGATCGCCCGCACCAAGGCGCCCGATCTTAACGCGGCGTCGCTGGCGGCGGCGGTCAAGAGCATCGCGGGCACCGCCCGCAGCATGGGCATCGAGATCGGTTGAGAGGGAACGGAGAGGCTATGGCGCAGTCGGGGAAGAAGATCGAGGCGGCACGCAAACAGGTGGAGGCGCGCTCCTACGCGCTGGCCGAGGCGGTGCCGCTGCTGCAGAAGGTGAAGTACGCCAAGTTCGACGAGACGGTGGCGCTCAACATCCGCTTGGGCGTGGATCCGCGCCACGCCGACCAGATGGTGCGCGGCACCGTGGTGCTGCCGCACGGGCTGGGCAAGAGCAAGCGCGTGCTGGTGATCGCCGGCGGCGACAAGCTGGCCGAGGCCAGGGAGGCGGGCGCCGACTTCGCCGGCGGCGAGGAGATGGTGGACAAGATTCAGAAGGAAGGCTGGGTGGACTACGACGCCGTGGTCGCCACCCCGGACATGATGCGCGCCGTGGGCAAGCTGGGCAAGGTGCTGGGCCCGCGCGGCCTCATGCCCAACCCCAAGACCGGCACCGTGACCTTCGAGCTGGCCAAGGCGGTGGCTGAGATCAAGGCCGGCAAGGTCGAGTTCCGTACCGACAAGCAGGGGCTGATCCACGCCGCCGTGGGCAAGCTCTCGTTCCCGCCCGAACGGCTGGTGGAGAACGCCCAGGCGCTGCTGCACAGCGTCGTGCGCGCCAAGCCGGCCGCGGCCAAGGGCAAGTACCTGCGCGGGGTGACGCTCAGTTCCACCATGGGGCCGGGCATCGCGCTGGATACGGCGGCGATGGAGGCGGCGGCGAAGGCGTAACCCTATGGCGTTGACCAAACAGCAGAAACAGGGCCGGATTGACTGGCTGCAACAGGAGCTGCGGCAGGCGAGCACCGTCATCGTCGCCAGCTTCGCCGGCCTCACCGTGGCCCAGGATTATGAGCTGCGCAAGCAGCTGCGCCAGGCCGGCGGGCGCTTCCGCGTGATCAAGAACACGCTCGCGCAGCGCGCCGCCGCCGGCACCCCCGCCGCCCCGGTGCTGGCCGGGTTGAAGGGGGTCAACGCCATTGCCTACACCTCGGGCGACGCGGTGGCGCTGGCCCAGGCGCTGCAGAAGTATGCCAAGGACAACCCCGCGCTGGCGCTGCGCGCGGGTGTGGTGGAGGGGGCCGCGATCTCCGCGGCCGAGGTGGCGCAGCTCGCCGCCACGCCCTCCAAGCCGGAGTTGTACGCCAAGTTGTTGTTCTTGCTCCAGGCGCCGGCGCAGCGCCTGGTGACGACGTTGGGGGCGGTGGGACGCAACACCGCCGTGGTGTTGGATCAGGCGGTACAAGCCAAAAAGTTCGCCGAGTAACGAACGCAGAGGAGACACGGAATGGCAGATTTGCAAACGTTGGTGGATTCGATCAAGGGCCTCACCCTGCTCGAGGCTTCCCAGCTGGTCAAGCGGCTGGAAGAGGAGCTTGGGGTGTCGGCGGCCGCGGCCGCGCCGGTCGTGGTGGCCGCCGGCGGCGGCGCCGCCGCCGGGGCCGCGCCGGCGGAGGAGAAGACCGAGTTCACGGTCACGCTCACCGCCGTGGGCGCCAACAAGATCAATGTCATCAAGGTGGTCCGCGAGGTCACCAGCCTGGGCCTGAAGGAGGCCAAGGACCTGGTGGACGGCGCGCCGAAGACGGTGAAGGAGGGCGTCGGCAAGGAAGAGGCCGAATCCATCCGCAAGAAGTTCGCCGACGCCGGCGCCACCGTCGAGGTGAAGTAGCCGCGCCCACCCTTCACCAGTGCGGCTCGGGGTCGCCAGCGCGCCGCCGCGCGCTCGCGCCCCCGTCCGCGTTTTCGCATCGCCGCGCCCCCCGCCGGCCGGCGGCCGGCCCGCGACCCGAGGAGTAGACCATGCCCATGCTTCAGGATGGAACCCCGTCCCGCCAGGATTTCGCCAAAATCCCCACCGCCATCCAGATCCCCAACCTGATCGAGGTCCAGCGCCAGTCCTACGAGCGCTTCCTGCAGATGGACCTGCTGCCCGGCGAACGCGAGGACGGCGGGCTGCAGTCGGTGTTCAACTCCGTCTTCCCCATCAGCGACTTCCGCGGCGTCAGCCAGCTCGACTTCGTCGATTACGCCATCGGCAACTGGGAGTGCAAGTGCGGCAACCTGCGCGGCCTGCACCACCTGCGCTCCACCTGCCGCAGTTGCGGCGCCACCATCATCACCAACCCCTTCCACGCCGGCGAGATCCTCTGCCGCCACTGCGGCACCTACAACGCCAACGTGGTCACCTTCTGCAACAAGTGCGGCGACCCGGTCGGGCTGCAGCTGAAGAACGACGTCACCGAGTGCGAGGACAAGGGCTCGACCTACTCCGCCCCGCTCAAGGTCACCATCCGCCTCACCATCTACGACAAGGACCCCGAGACCGGCGCCAAGAGCATCCGCGACATCAAGGAGCAGGAGGTCTTCTTCGGCGACATCCCGCTGATGACCGACAATGGGACCTTCATCATCAACGGCACCGAGCGCGTCATCGTCAGCCAGTTGCACCGCTCCCCCGGCGTGTTCTTCGAGACCGCCAACCAGCGCACCTACTTCCTGGGCAAGATCATCCCCTATCGCGGCAGCTGGGTGGAGTTCGAGTTCGACGCCAAGAACCTGCTCTACGTCCGCATCGACCGCAAGCGCAAGTTCCTGGCCAGCATCTTCCTGCGCGCCCTCGGGCTGCGCAGCGACGAGGAGATCCTGCGCACCTTCTACACCGTCGAGCGCGTGGCGCTGCGCGGCGGCAAGCTGTACTGGCAGTTCGACGCCGCCCGCGAGCCGGAAAAGCAGACCAACCTGCTCGGGCAGAAGCTGTCCAGGCGCATCCTCGGCGCCAAGGGCGAGGAGCTGGTGCACGCCGGCCGCCAGCTGCGCGTGCCCCTGCTGCGCGAGCTGCAGAAGGCGCGGCTGGCCGAGTTCGAGCTCGACGCGGTGGACCTGGAGGGCGCCTGCGCCGCGCAGGACGTGGTCAACCGCGAGAGCGGCGAGGTGCTGCTCGAGGCCAACGCCGAGCTCAAGCCCGGCGAGCTGGACAAGTTCGCCGCCGCCGGGGTGGAGGAGCTGCACCTGTTCTTCCCCGAGCGCGACAGCGTCGGCAACATCGTCGCCGCCACCCTGCGCAAGGACGCGGTCAAGACCAGCAACGAGGCGCTGATCGAGATCTACCGCAAGCTGCGCCCCGGCGATCCGCCCACGCTCGACACCGCGCGCGCGCTGTTCGAGGGCATGTTCTTCGACGCGCGCAAGTACGACTTCAGCCGCGTCGGCCGGCTGAAGTTCAACATCAAGCTCTACGACAACGCCAACGCCACCTCGCTCGACAAGCGCACCCTCGACCCCGAGGACTTCTACGCCACCATCCGCTACCTGCTCAAGCTGCGCCGCGGCGAAGGCGCGGTCGACGACATCGACCACCTCGGCAACCGCCGCGTGCGCGCGGTGGGCGAGCTGCTCGAGAACCAGTTCCGCATCGGCCTGGTGCGCATGGAGCGCGCCATCAAGGAGAAGATGAGTGTCTTCCAGGAG
>JAKAOE010000291.1 GCA_021823305.1 Acidobacteriota bacterium | reverse complement strand
GATCTCCTGCACGGTCAACGTCGTCTTCACGCCCACCGCCGTCGGCCCGGCCTCCGGCTCGCTCCAAGTTGCAAGCGCGCTCGCCCCAGTTAGCGTCGCCCTCTCCGGCTCCGGAGCCGTTCCCTCTGCCACTCTCAGCAGCCCCGCGCTGACCTTCGGCAGCCAACTCGTCGGCCTGACCAGCGTCCCGCAGACCCTCACGCTCTCGAACTCCAGCGCCGTCCCCCTCACCATCGCGTCCATTGCTGCCAGCGGTCCCTTCGCCGCGGCGAACACCTGCGGTTCGTCCCTCGCCGCCGGCGCCAGTTGCACGATAATGGTAACCTTCGCTCCCATCGCAGCCGGCGCCGCCGCGGGTGCGGTCACCCTCACCGACAACGCGCCCGATAGCCCGCAGTCGGTCTCGCTCAGCGGCACGGGCATGGCGGTAGCGACCGGCAGCACTTGGGCGGTAACCGGAAGCATGACGGTCCCGCGCGCCGGCGCCACGGCGACACTGCTGCAGAGCGGCAAGGTACTGATCGCCGGCGGATTCAACGCCACCGGCGTGCTGGCCAGCGCCGAGCTCTTCGACCCCGCCACAGGCGTCTTCACCCCCACCGGCAGCATGACCACGCCGCGCACCGGCCAGACCGCCACGCTGCTGCAAAACGGCACCGTGCTTGTGGCAGGCGGCGGCAACGGCAGCGCCGTGCTGGCGAGCGCCGAGATTTACGATCCGGTTGCCGGAACCTTCACGGCTACGGGAAACATGACCACGCCGCGTTCGGTGGCGACGGCCACCCTGCTGTCCGACGGAGAAGTCCTCATCGCCGGCGGCACCCCAGGGCCCTCCGGCCAGCCCACCGCCACCGCGACGGCGGAGCTCTACGACCCTGCCACCGGCGCCTTTACCGCTACCGGCAGCATGCAAGCCAGCTCCAACGGCGCGGTGGCGGTGCTCCTGACTAATGGGCAGGTGCTCGTAACCGGCGGCTTCCCGGGAGGGTTCGGGATCACCCCGCTGTCCGAGTCCGAGCTGTACAACCCCGCCACCGGCTCGTTCAGCGCCACCGGAAGCATGAACACGCCGCGGTACGGACTCACCGCGCTCACACTGTTGCCGAACGGCCAGGTGCTCGTCGCCGGCGGCGCCGATTCGACGCTGCAGGGATCCGACCTCGCCAGTGCGGAGCTTTACGACCCCACCAGCGGCACGTGGACGGCAACCGGCAGCATGGCGGCTGCCGCCTCGAACCGCATGCCGGTGGCGCTATCGGACGGCGAGGTGCTGGTCGCCGGGGGCAACCTGGTCGGGAACCCGTCCGTCTTGTCCGGAGCTGAGCTCTACGATCCCGCTACGGGCGCCTTCGCCGCCACCGGCAGCATGGACGTTGCCCGCTTCCAGGCCGCGTTCACGCTGCTGCCCAACGGGGAGGTGCTGGTCGCGGGCGGCGAGAACTACCCCGGCGGAACGCCGAACTTCCTCTCCGAGGCCGAGCTCTACGGCTCCGCCGCCGCCGTCTCCCCCACTTCGCTTGCCTTCGCCAGCCAGACGGTGGGCACAACCAGCGCCGCGCAAACGCTGACCCTCACCAACTTCAGCGCCGCCGCGCTGTCGATCTCGTCCATCGCCGCCTCCGGTCCCTTCGCCGAGACCAACAACTGCGGCGCCTCTCTCGCCGCTGGTGCAAGCTGCCAGATCGCCGTCACCTTCGCGCCCACCGCTGCCGGGCCGGCCACCGGCTCATTGCAAGTCGCCAGCGCATTCTCGCCTATCACCGTCGCGCTTTCCGGCACCGGCGCCGCCCCGCCCTGCGGCCCGGATGTCACCAGCAGCGTCTCGCTTGCCCGCTCCGGCCTGAGCTACAGCTTCCCGCTCCATCTCTACGGCCAAACCATTACGATCACCAACAACGGTGCGCCGCTCCCCGCTGGCGCGACCCTGGCTTTGGACGCATTGCCAGCCGGCGTCTCCCTCGTCAACGCCGTGGGCTCCACGCTTTGCGGCTCGTCCGTCGCATCGCCTTACGTCACGATTTCGCAGCCCCTCGCCACTGGCGGCAGCGTTAAGGTGCCGCTCCAGTTCTCCGATCCCTCCCGCGCTCCCATCACCTACACCCTGCGCCTGCTCGCCACGGCCATCGCGCCACCGCCGTCCTAGGTAGCCGCATGACGAAGCCGAACCTCGCTCCGGTTCCCACCCCGATAAGGTTCTTCGACCCGGGCCGCGCGCCGATGAAAGCTGACGCCGCTATCCGCTGCTGGCCCGCCTCGACCAACGTCGTCCCCCGGAGACCATCATGAATAAAACCAATTTCGCTCTCGCGTTCCTTGCCGTCGCCGCCTTGGCCGCGCTCCCCCCGCGCGCCCACGCCGACAGCATTATCAATGTCAACGTCAACACCAGCGCCTTCCTCAACGAGGCCAACTCGGAAGTCATCTTCGAGTTCAGCGACGGGGACCAGAGCTTCAGCTCGAACAATACCGCGACCCTGACGTCGTTCAACCTCGGCGGCGGAGCCCTCGGCAGCGTGGACCCCAACTCGGGCGGGCCTTACACAGGCGACATGTCCTCGACACTGTCACTCCAGGACGGCACCCCGATCACGGCCTTCGGGCAGTTCTTCACGCCAGGCTCTTTCCTAAGCTTCACCGTGGACCTCACGACCAACCCCGACGCGGGCTCAACGCCTGACGAGTTCTCGATGTTCGTCTATGACCCGAACGGAAACCCGCTCGCGCCCGTAACCACCGACAACCCGTTTGGCATCCTGCTCACCGCGGACATCACCCCCACCGGCCCCGTCCAAGACAACTACGATCCGAATGACGTGACCGCGAATCCCGCCGGCGCGCCGGCCCCGGTTCCCGAACCGCCGACACTGATGTTGGCCGCGACGGGTTTGCTCGAGCTGCTCACGCTGTCTACCTTCCGGCGCCGTCGCGGCGCCGCGCAGGATAACGCGCCGACCCAAGGCGGCGGAATCGCAGGCGCCTAACCGTGCGCGCAAAGGGCGGCGGCCTACCTACCAAAAAACCGCTCCCACACCCGCCACCCCGCCGCCACCACCTGCTCGGCCTGCCTGGAGTCCAGCTCGAGGCCGTGGCGGCGCCACGCGCGGGCCAGGGTGTCGTTCACTTCCAAGTGAAACTGCAGCCCGTAGACGCGCTCGCCGTACCGGAACGCCTGCTCGCGATACATCGCGCTCGACGCCAGCCGCACCGCCCCCGCTGGCAGCGCAAACGTATCCTGATGCCAGTGCACCACCGGCAGCGTCGCGCCAACCCCGTCGCCGCCCAGCACCGCATCCGTCCGCCCGGCCTCGGTCAGCTCCGCCTCGCCTGCGCCGATCTCCAACGCCGGCCCGCGCTCGACCGTCGCGCCCAGCGCCGCGGCCAGCAACTGCGCGCCCAGACACACTCCCAGCACCGGCCGCCGCGCCGCCACCATCCGCCCCAGGAGCGCGACCTCAGCTTTCAGGTGCGGATGCCACTCCGCCTCATACACGCCCATCGGCCCGCCCATCACCACCAGGCCGTCCATCTCCTCCGCACCGGGCGCGGCCGCGCCGCGATCCATGCGGTAGATCCGGGACGCGATCCCGCGCGCCGCCATCACCTCCGCGATCGTTCCCGGCCCCTCCCACGCCGCGTGCTGCAGGATCGCCCACATGGCGGGATTCTACCGCGGCCATGCCGCCGCGGCCGCGCCCGGCGGCCGGCGCCGTGGCAACCGGCGCCGGCGCCACGCGGCTCCATCCTCCCCGATGGCGTCGCTCGAATTCGAAGCCGCTCCCGCTCCGTCCCCTATCTCCCCACCTCCAACGGGAACAGATCCGCATCCGTGATGGGCTCGTCCAACT
>JAKAOE010000290.1 GCA_021823305.1 Acidobacteriota bacterium | reverse complement strand
GAGCAGGAAGCCGAGCTTGCTGACGGTGACGCCGGAGCCGTACCCGAAGTTGAGCGTGTAGGTGACGCTGATCGCGTCGCCGGCGCCGTCCACCACGGAGTAGTGGGTGGTCTCGTTGGACTCGAAACCCGGGATGGGGCCGGCCCCAACGCTGGAGCTCAAGCTGGCCTCATCGCGCTTGACGCTGGCCCAGCGCGCCTTGGCGTAGGCCGGACTGAGCAGGGTGGCGAGCGGCATCTTCTCGAAGTCGGGATCGCCGAGATAGACGGCGCGGTCCGCCATGGCGCGGCGCTGCGCCTCGATCTCGTCGTGCAGGGCGGCGGCGGAGTCCATGCCGTCCTGGACGAAATGCGAGTAATTGAGCATGTTCAGCATTTCGACGATCGCCACTCCGCCCGAGGATGGCGGCGGGGAGGTGATGACGTGGTAACCGTGGTAGTCCACGGTCAGCGGCTTGCGCCAGATGGCGCGATAGTGCGCCAGATCGGCCATGGTGATCAGGCCGCCGTGGGCCTTCTCGAACGCCGCGAACTGGCGCGCGATCGGGCCGGTGTAAAACGCCGCGGCGCCGCCCTGGGCGATCAGCTCGAGCGTGTGGGCGAGCTCGGGCTGGCGGAACAGCTCGCCGGGCTTGTAGTAGTTGCCGTCGCGCTGGAAGATGCGGTAGCTGGTGGGAAACAGACGCATGTTGCGCGCGTGGCGCAGGCTGGCGGCCTCGGCATAATCGAGGTGGAAGCCGTCGCGCGCCAGCCGGATCGCCGGCGCCATGTCCTGCGCCAGCGTCAGCTTGCCCAGCCGCTTCTGCGCCGACACCAGCCCGGCGACGGTGCCGGGGATGCCGGAGGCGAGCATGCCGACCAGGCTGCGGCCCTTGACGATGTTGCCGTGCGCGTCCAGGTACATGTTCTTGCTGGCCTTGCCCGGCGCCTCTTCGCGGAAGTCGTCGAAGTAGCTGTGACCGTCGGCCTGGCGGATAAGCATAAAGCCGCCGCCGCCGATGTTGCCGGCGAAGGGGTGGGTGACGGCCAGAGTGAAGCCGATGGCCACGCCGGCATCCACCGCGTTGCCGCCCTCTTTCAGGATGGCGATGCCGACCCGGGTGGCATGCGCTTCGGCGGTGGACACGGCGCCGATCCTGCCCTCCGCCGGATAGTGCTGGGCGGCGAGCGGCAGCGCCAGCACCGCCGCCAGGCAGCAGGCAGCCAGGAACTTTGCCGGGGACAGGGACATGGACCCTCCGCTAGGTGCTACGAGCCCATATTGTAGCCTGCTGGCGGGCACGGACTGCATCCCGCACCAAGGCGGCCGGGCCTTATTCTTACCTCGGCCCTTGGAGCAACGGCGGTGGGAGAACGCTTGCGCCAGCCGCTCAGTCGCGGCCGCGGAAGGACTGGATACGGCGGCGGTCGCGCTTGGTCGGGCGGCCGGGAGGCGGGTCCCAAGCGTGCAGCGCCTGGCGCTGCTCGGCGGCGAACTGGCGGGCGGCGCGGCTGGCCTCGGACTCGCGGTAGAGCGCCTGGGCAGCGATGGCCGGGCCGCGCACCTCGCTCAGCGCCACGACCTCGATCTCAAACACGCCGCTGTCGTTGGCGACGCGCACGCGGTCGCCCGGCTTGAGCTCGCGCGCGGGCTTGGCCGCCTGGCCGTTGCACTCGATGCGGCCCAGCTCGCAGGCGCGGGCCGCCAAGCTGCGCGTCTTGAAGAAGCGCGCCGCCCACAGCCATTTGTCCACTCGCACGCCTCCATTATGCCCGTGCCCGCTCCGTGGCGCCGCGCCCACGCCTCCCGTTCCCCCTGCGCCGCGCCAGTCCATGCCGCGCCGCTTGACGCCGCGCGCCGCGCGGCGCATCGTGGCATCACAATGCTCTGATGCGCACCACGCTCACCATTGACGACGATCTGCTCGCAACCGCCAGAGCGCTGGCCGATGCCCGGGGCGTGTCCGTTGGCAAGGCGCTGGGTGATTTGGCGCGGCGCGGACTGGAATCGCCGCCGATCCGGCGCGCGCGCAGCGGCTTTCGCACCTTTGCGCCACCCGCCGGCTCCCGCCCCTTCGGGCAGGACCAGGTTGCGGAGGCGGAAGCGGCCGCGGACCGGCGCTGGCGCAGCCAATTCGCGCGCCGCGCGGCGCCGCCGCGTTGACCGCGCTCCTCGATGGCCGCAGCACTTGATCGTCTTGCCCTCCGGACTCAGTTGATGTGGTCGAACTCCGGCATGGGGGCGAAGAGCTGGCCGCGCCATCGCGCGGCGCCGGGGCGCTGGTAGACGATGCGGCCGCCGACGATGGTGTAGAGGACGCGGGTGCGGAGGATGTCGGCGGCGGGGATGGTCAGCAGATCGCCGGAAAAGACGTCCAGGTCGGCTAGCTTGCCGGGGGCGAGCGAGCCGAGCTGATCCTCCTGGAAGATGGCGTAGGCGTTGTTCCAGGTGTAGGAGCGGAGCTCCTGCATGCGGGTCTTGACCTGGCCGGGAAAGAACAGCTTGCCGTTGCCCTCGTCGCGGGTGACGCCGCAGTAGAAGTTGGGGATCGGGTTGGTGTCCTCCACCGGCGTGTCGGTGCCGTCGAGCACCAGGGCGCCGGAGGCGATAAGCGAGTGCCAGGCGTAGGCGCCCTGGCGGGCGCGCGTTTCGCCGATGCGGGTAACGACGTAGGGCGCGTCGGAGCAGGCGTGGATGGACTGCATCGAGGCGATGACGCCCAGCCGGGCGAAGCGCGGGATGTCGGCCGGGGCGAGGTGCTGGGCGTGTTCGATGCGCCAGCGCAGCGCGGCGGCGGCGGGCTCCTGGGTGAAGATACTCTGGAACAGGTTCAGCGTCTCCTCGTTGGCGCGGTCGCCGATGGCGTGAACCGAGAGCTGAAAGCCGTCGCGCGCGGCGATCTCGGCGATCTGGCGGATGGTGGCCATGGCGGTGACGTTCTTGCCGGAGATGCCGGGATCGTCGGAGTAGGGCCGCAGGAACCAGGCGCTGTGGGTGCCGAGCGCGCCGTCGGACAAGATCTCGCCGACGCCGCGCACGGTGAAGTGATCGTCGGCGAAGCCGAGGGTGCGGTACTGGGCGAGATGGGCGGCGAGCGCGGCGACCGGCTCGGCGTTGATGTTGACGTAGAGGCGCAGCGGCAGACCGGCGGCGGCCTGTTGTTTGAGCCAGTCCACGGTGCGGAAGGTCTCGCCCATGTCCACGAAGGTGGTGATGCCCTTGCTGATCTCGTTCTGAACGGCGAGATGCAGCATCCGCTTCCGGCGCGCCGCCAGCGCGGCCGGCGGGAGGGTGCCGAGATAGCGGTCGTAGGCGCGGCGCACCGGGCCCATGGCGGTGTCGCGCAGCATGCCGATGGCGTTACCCCGGGCGTCGCGGACGATGGTGCCGCCGGGCGGGTTGGGCGTGGCGCGGGTGATGCCGGCGAGGCGCAGGGCGACGGCGTTAGCGATCAGGGCGTGGCCGCTGGCGTGTTCCAGCAGGACCGGGTTGCGGGGCGAGACGGCGTTGAGGGCCGCGGGCAGCGGCAGGCCGTCGAGATTGGGCTGGGGCGGGCGCGTCCACTTGCTCTGCTGGAAGCCGGCGCCGACGATCCATTCGCCCGGCTTGGCCTTGGCGACCGCGGCCCGGACCATGGCCACGATCGCGCCCCAGTTGGGCGCCGAGCCCAGGCGCAGCTCCATGGCATCCTGCCCGGTGGCGAGCAGGTGGCCGTGGCCTTCGATGAAACCGGGAGTGACGAAGGCGCCGTGGAGGTCCAGGACCCGGGTGCGCGGGCCGACATAGCGCGCGATGGCGCGACCGCTGCCCAGCGCCTCGATGCGGCCGCCGCGCACGGCCAGCGCCTCCACCTGGGGCTGGCGCGGATCGAGCGTGGCG
>JAKAOE010000289.1 GCA_021823305.1 Acidobacteriota bacterium | reverse complement strand
GTGGTCGGCGCGAATGAGCTGGCCGGCTATGGCAACTGGCAGGACACGCAGTGGGGCTACGCGTGGTTCCCCGCCGTGTCGGCGGGTTGGGCGCCGTACAGCCTCGGCTACTGGACGTGGATCTTCCCCTGGGGATGGACCTGGGTCGATGATGAGCCCTGGGGCTTTGCGCCGTTTCATTACGGCCGCTGGGGCTGGTGGAACGGGGACTGGTGCTGGATTCCCGGTCCGCGCAGGGTGCAGCCGATCTATTCCCCGGCCATGGTGGCCTTTACGCGCGGCCGCATCGGGCGTATTGGGGCCTCGGCCGGGGTGCGAAGGGTCCGACCCGTCGGCTGGCTTCCGCTCGGCCCCCGGGATGTTTACCTGCCGGGCTATGCCGCCAGCCGCGCGTATGTGCGCAACATCAATCTCTCCAATACCACGGCCCTCAACGCGACGGTGGTCAACGCCAGGTACAACGCGCACCCATCCCGGGTGATCTACGCCAACAGCCGCGTTCCGGGGGCGATCACCGTCGTGCCGCGCTCCGTATTCACCTCCGCACAGCCAGTGGCTGCGCACCGGATCGTCCTGCCGCGGCACGGTGCCATGAGCGCGCATTTCACCAATGCGGCACCGACCATCACGCCCGTGAGGGCAAGCGTGCTCGGCCCGGGCGCCGCCCATCGCTTCTCCCCGCCTCGCGGGCTGATCGACCGGCCGGCGGTGGTGCGTCTCGCCCCCTCGCGGGCACCGGTGCCCTTCGCAGCGCAGCAGGCGGCGATTCGCGCCAACGGCGGGCATCCGCTGAGTCTGGGCCAATGGGCACGCCTGCGGCCCAACAGGCCGGCGGTTGCGGTGCGGCTCGCGGGATTCGCGGTGCGTGGGGCGCCGGGGATGGCCGGTGGGGCGATGCCGTCACTGCGGCGCCAGCCGGCTTTTGAGCGCGCGGGCGTCCCGAGTAATCGCCCGCCGTGGCTGCTGCGCGAGGCGCCAGGGACGGCAAGCGGGGTAGTGCCTTCACGGCACCGGCCGGTGTCTGAGCACCCCAGCGTCCGGGGCGCTCGCCCGTCGTGGGCGCTGGGCCGGGCGGGACGTGCGGCCACCGGGCACCCGGTGCCGCCGCACCTTCCTCGTTTCGGGGGGGGGTATCCGCAGAGAGCACCCCGGTTCCAGAGCCCTCCTCGCTATGCGCCTTCTCCTTCCCCTCATTACGTGAGTCCTCCCCGCTTCCGCAGGCCTCCCCGTATGCAGAGTGCGCCTCACTTTCATGCATATCGCCCCAGCCCTCCCGCATGGCACGCTCCGGCGCCCCGATTCCACCCCGCCGGGGCGCCGCCGCCTGGGATCAGGCGTCCGCTCGCGTTCCAGTCGGCTTTCGCACGCCCGGCCGGGCTCGCCCGATGGCGCTCGCCACCGATGTATCGGGCCCAGCCGGGCACGGCGGGACCGGTCGCGGTTGCCCTGGCGGTGGCGGGCAACACCTATGCGCCGCCGGCGACACCACCGCCGATGTATCGTCCCGTGGGCGTCTTTGCCGGCGGCCTGGCGCACCAGCACTTCGCTCCGCGTCCGTTCGTTGCCCATGCGCTTCAGGCGCCTCCCGCCAGAGTCTCGTGGCGGCCAGCCTCCCAGCCCGCGCCATTGCCCACGCTCGTTCGCCGCTGAGGTCGCCGGGGCTCGCACTGCCCCTATACTGCAGTCTTCGCGCCGCGCATGTGACACGGCTCGCGTTCCTTAAATCCAACGCCTGCCAATAGTCATATGAATGCCGCCATACCCGCGGGGGTTTCGGTTTTGCGAAACACCGGAGGGGATTTTCCGTGCTGCCGGCCCCGCCCGGCTCCACTTAAGCTGCGGCCCGTTCGTACATGTGACGGAACATCGGGAGGGTTCAGATGCGATTGCACACCAGATTCCAGCTCGCGGCGGTTGTTGCGGCGCTGACACTGCTTGCGCCGGTGGCGCAGGCGGTGCCGAGCTTCGCGCGCCAGACCGGCATGGCCTGCGCGGCCTGCCACACGGTCTTTCCGGAACTGACCCCCTTCGGGCGCCAGTTCAAGGCGAACGGCTACGTGCTCGACAACCTCCGGCAGGTGCGGGCCGTGAGCAGCGCCCGCCAGCAGCTGTTATCGCTCTCGAAGATCCCGGACCTTTCTGCCATGGTGCAGATCAACTACAGCCAGGTTGCCAGACGCGTGCCGACGCAAAACGGACCGGCGCTCGCCGGCACGAGTGAATTCCCGCGGCAGCTGAGCCTGTTCTATGCCGGCAAGATCGCTCCGCACCTGGGCACGCTCGCCCAGATCACCTACACGAGCTTCCAGAACGACTTCAACATGGACAACACGGACGTGCGCTTCGCCAGGCTCGTCGTCCTGCCGGATAAGAACACCCTCACATACGGAGTGGATCTTAACAATAACCCGACGGTGCAGGACCTGTGGAACGATACTCCGGCATGGGGTTTCCCCTGGTCGCACGCGAATGCGTCGCTGTCGCCGGTGGCGGACGTCCAGCTCGATGAGCAGCAGGCACAGAACGTGGCGGGCCTGACCGTATACGGCTTCTACGACCAGTCGCTGTATGTGGAGTTCGGCGGTTACCACTATGCGCCCCTCGGCCCCTCGAGGACCGACGGGCTGATCGATGGCAACAACAGCAACGTGCTCCACGGCTTCTCGCCGTACTGGCGTGTGGCGTACGAGTACGACTGGAACGCCGATTCCCTCGAGGTGGGCACCGTCGGCGAGGATTTCGAGGAGTACCCGGGTGGCGGTACGCCGCTCGTCGGGCGAAAGAACACCTATCTCGACATCGGCGAGGACTTCCAGTACCAGTACATCGGCGAGCGCAACATCTTCAGTCTGTTGGGCAGTCACATTCACGAGAACATAACCTGGGGCGCAAGCTACCCCGGTATCGCCAGCAACCCGAGGGACAATCTGACGGTGACCAAGCTCACCGGCAGCTATTACTACCGGCGTGAGTATGGCGTCCAGCTCGGCTGGTTCGATACCACGGGCAGCACCGACCGGGGCGAGTATCCCGCCACTACCTGCGCCGCCGGGGTCGAACAGTCGTACTGCGGCGTGGTGACGAGCGTCAACGGCTCGCCGGATACCAACGGGTTCATTGCCCAGCTGGATTACGTGCCGTGGTACAACGTGAAGCTGGAGGCCCAGTACACCGCTTACAACAAGTTCAACGGGGCTGGCAGCAACTATGACGGGTTCGGCCGCAACGCCTCCGACAACGACGTGCTGAACATCATGTTGTGGTATGCATTCTGAGGTAAACCATGCGGATCGATAATCTGAAAGTCTGGTTGCGTCGTGGCCTGCTCGCCGCCTCGGTGGCGGCGCTCTCCGCGGCGAGCGTCCCGGTCCTTGCGCAGGGGGCGTACACGCCCCCGTCGCAGGCGCGAGAGCTGGCGATCGGAGTCTGCGGCACCTGTCACGGGGTCGACGGCAACAGCAAGAATCCGATGTTCCCGCGCCTCGCCGGCCAGCACGCCTGGTACATCGAGCAGCAGCTGAAGGAGTTCCGCGATCACACCCGCGGCGATCCGTACGCGGTGGCCTACATGTATGGCATGGCGGGCGAGCTCTCCAATGCCACCATCACCGCTCTGGCGCAGTACTTCTCGCATCAGAAGCCGGGTCCCGGCACGCCGCATCCGGCGGCGGTGATCGCCGAGGGGAATGAGATATACCATCACGGCATTCCTTCGCAGGGCCTGCCGGCGTGCGCCGCATGCCACGGGCCGCAGGCGCTCGGCAGCAAGTTCTTCCCGCGCCTCGCCGGCCAGCACGCCGAGTACATCCTCAAGCAGCTCGCCTCCTTCCGCAGCAACATGCGCAAGGTCGCCATCATG
>JAKAOE010000288.1 GCA_021823305.1 Acidobacteriota bacterium | reverse complement strand
CCAGATGGCCCTTGGCGATGCCGCCGATGGCGGGGTTGCAGGGCATCTGGGCGATGAGCTCGGGGTTGAGCGTAAACAGGGCGGTGCGCAGGCCCATGCGCGCCGCGGCGCGCGCGGCTTCGACGCCGGCGTGTCCCCCGCCGACGACCGCGACGTCCCAGGATGGCTCAATTCCCATCCCTTAAGTTTAGTGGCGGCGCCGGCCTACGGCAGCCGCTTATGGAACTTCCCCTGCGCCATGATCATGGCCAGGTGCTTGCCGCCTTCGGCGAGGAGGGAGATATCCTCGAGCGGGTTGCCGTTGACCACCAGCAGGTCAGCGGCGGCGCCGGGGCGGATGCAGCCCAGATGGCCGGCCTGGCCGAGGATTTCGGCGTTGATGGCGCAGGCCGAACGCAGGATATCGGCGGCGGGCAGCACCTTGGCGCGGATGGAAAACTCCGCGCTTTCGCGCTCGGTGAGCTGGCCGAGCAGATCGGTGCCGAGGCCCATGCGCACGCCGGCGGCCTTCATGATCTCGAGGCCGCCGAGGGCGCGGTCGCCGATGCGGCGCAGCTTGTCGCAGCTCACCGGCGGCAGGCCGAGGGCCTCGCCCTTTTCCAGCATGGCGAAAAACGTCGCCATGGTGGGCACCACGAACGCGCCGCGCTCGGCGACGAATTCGGCGGTGGCGGGGTCGATCAAGGTGCCGTGCTCAATGGAGCGGACACCGAGGGCGGCGGAGCGGCGGATGGCGGCGGCGGGATGGCAGTGGGTGGCGACGTAGCTGCCGGCGCGCTCGGCTTCCTCGACCGCGGCGGAGATTTCGGCGTCGGAGTATTGGCAGCGCTCGAGCGGATCGGTGGGCGAGACCACGCCGCCCGAGGCCATCACCTTGATGTGGTTGGCGCCGCGGCGCAGCTCCTCGCGCACGGCGCGGCGGACGGCGTCGGCGCCGTCGGCGATGAGCGCGAAGGTGTCGGCATAGGCGGCGCAGCCGCAGGGAACGTGGGTCTCGAGGGCGTGATCGCCGGGGCGGAAGTCGCCGTGGCCGCCGGTCTGGCTGATGACGCGGCCGCTGTAAAACAGCCGCGGCACCAGGCCAAGCAGCCCTTCGCGCACCGCGGTGGCGAGGCCGACGTCGGCGCCGCCGGCGTCGCGCAGGGTGGTGAACCCGCGGTCGAGGCTGGCGCGCAGGAAGTGGGCGGCGAAGCTGGCGAGATAGGAGAGCGGCGCCTGCGCCAGGCGGCCGGGGTTGAGGCTGGCGGCGTAGACATGGACGTGGGCGTCGATCAGCCCCGGCATGAGCACGCGCCCGCCGCAGTCCACGACTTCGGCGTCGGCGGTGGGGACGTGGGCGGCGACCTGCTCGATCGTTCCGCCGGCGACGCGCACCATCATGCCGGCGCGCAGATCGGGCGAGTCGCCGTCGAAGACCTTGGCGTTCTTGAAGACGTAAGCGGCCATGGCCGCGATTGTACCGAAGCCCGCCACGCGGCGGCTAGCGAATTGCAATGCGTTCGAGCCCGCCCATGTAGGGGCGCAGCGCGGCGGGAATCGCCACCGAACCGTCGGCGGCCTGGAAGTTCTCCACCACGGCGATCCAGGCGCGGCCGATGGCCAGACCGCTACCGTTGATGGTGTGGGCCAGCTCGGACTTGTTCTTTCCCTGCGGGCGGTAGCGGATGCCGGCGCGGCGCGCCTGGAAGTCGCCGAAGTTGCTGCAGGAGCTGATCTCGCGGTACTCGCCGGCGCTGGGCAGCCAGACCTCGAGGTCGTAGGTGAGGTTGGCGCTGAAGCCGAGATCGGCGGTGCACAGGCTGACGGCGCGATAGGGCAGTTCCAGCGCCTGCAGCACCGCTTCGGCGTCGCGGGTGAGCTGCTCGTGATCCTCGGAGGAGCGCGCGGGGTGGGCGATCTTCACCAGTTCGACCTTCTGGAACTGATGCTGGCGGATGATGCCGCGCACGTCCTTGCCGTAGGAGCCGGCCTCGGAGCGGAAGCAGGGGGTGTAGGCGGCGACGCTGATGGGCAGCATGGCCTCCTCCAGCGTCTGGCCGGCGAAAAGGTTGGTGAGCGGGACCTCGGCGGTGGGGATGAGCCAGAGGTCGTGGCCTTCGCACTTGAACAGGTCGCCCGCGAACTTGGGCAAATTGCCGGTGCCGCGCAGGCTGTTGGAGTTGACCAGCGCGGGCGGGAGCACCTCGGTGTAGCCGTGGCGGGCGGTGTGCAGATCGAGCATGAAGTTCGCCAGGGCGCGCTCGAGGCGGGCGCCGGCGCCGCGATAGACGGCGAAGCGCGCCCCGGAAATGCGCGCCGCGGCGTCCAGGTCGAGGATGCCCAGCCGCTCGCCCAGCTCCCAGTGCGGCTGCGGGGTGAAATCGAACGCGCGCGGCGTGCCCCAACGGCGCAGCTCGACGTTGTCGGCGGCGGAGGCGCCGACCGGAGTCCGGGGGGACGGAACATTGGGCAGGCTCCAGAGAATGGGTTCGCTCTCCTCCTCCAACTGCTTGCACTCGGCGTCCAGGCGGGCGATCTCCTCGCCCAGCGTCCGGCTGCGCGCCATCGCCTCCTGCGCCGCGGCGCCGCCGCGCGCGGCGGGGTCGCGCTGCAGGCGCGCGACTTCCCCGGAGGCGCGGTTGCGCTCGTTCTTGAGCGCGTCGCCGCGCACGATGAGCTCGCGCCGGCGGCGGTCGAGCACGGCGAACGCCTCCAGGTCGAGCGCCACGCCGCGCTGCCGCAGCATGGCCCGCACCTCGGCCAGATGTTCGCGAAGGTAGGCACGATCGAGCATGGCAATAGTCTAGCCGCCGGGGCGGGGCCCCGCCACCCGGCACGCCCGGGCGCGTGCCGCGTGATGAGCTCGCTCAGAATGATGCGTGACGCCCGGGATGGGGTGCGCGCATGCAAACACCATGGGTCCCCGAGGCGCGGACCAGGCTTGCACAGGATGAAAATGCTACGCTGGTGGGCGGCGGCACGATCGGAGCACCGCATGCGAACCCAAGCCAGAAACGCCCACCCGCGCTACGGCATCACCGCGCTGCAGCGCGGCCTCGCCCTGCTGGGCCTGGTCGGCGCCTCACAGGAGGCGCTCACCGCCAGCGAGATCGTCAGTGGCTCCGGGCTGCACGCCAGCACCGTGCACCGCATGCTGGCCAACCTGGAGTACGCCGGCTTTCTGGTGCGCGACGAGCGCACCCACCGCTACCATCTGGGGCCGCTGTGCATCACGCTGGGACGGGCGGCGCTCGACCGGCTGGACGTGCGCCGCATCTGCCTGCCCTATCTGGAGGAGATCAACCGCCTGACGCGGGAAAGCGTGCACCTCACCGTGCGCCAGGGGGCGCAGGCGGTGTACGTGGAGAAGCTCGAGGCGCTGGAGCCGCTGCGCATCGTCTCCCAGGTGGGCGCCAGCATTCCGCTGCACTGCACCGCGACCGGCAAGGTGCTGCTGGCCTTCGCCGGGGAGGAGGAGCGCGCCGAGCTGCTGCCGCAGCTCAGCCTGCACCGCGCCACGCCGCGCACCATCATTTCGCTGCAGCAGCTGCAGGCGGAGCTGGAGCGGGTGCGGCGGCAGCGCTACGCGCTCGACCTGCAGGAGAACGAGAGCCACATCTGCTGCATCGCCGGCGGGGTGTGGGATCACGCCGGCCAGGTGCGCGCCGCCTTCAGCATCACCGGCCCCGCGGCGCGCATGACCCGGCAGCGGCTGCGCGAGCTGGCTCCGCTGGTGGTGAAGACCAGCCGCGAGATCTCGGCGGTGCTGGGCCACACCGCGGCGGCCGCGGCGCCGGCGCCGGAACGCCGCCGCCTGCGGGCCTGAGCCCGCCGCCGGGCGCGAGCGCGGCTTAGGGCTTGGCCGGCTGGGCGGCGCGCTGGCG
>JAKAOE010000287.1 GCA_021823305.1 Acidobacteriota bacterium | reverse complement strand
TCGCCACCTACGGGCGCGGCATCTGGGTGCTGCCCGACATCACCACGCTGGAGCAGACCGGCTCGACCGCCGTGCCCGGCGACACCACCCGCCTGTTCGCCCCGCGCGACGGCATCCGCATGCCGCGCGCCGGCAGCGCCCAGTTCCTGTTCTCGCTCGCCTCCGCCCCCGCCGCGCCGCTGCGGTTCAAGATCAGCGACGCCGCCGGCCACCTGATCCGCACCTTCGCGGTCGAAGCCCACGCCGGCCTCAACCGCGCCACCTGGAACCTGCGCTACACCGCGCCTCTCCAGGTCGCCCTGCGCACCACGCCGAGCGACGATCCCACCATCTGGAGCGAGCCGCGCTTCGCCGGCAAGGACACCCGCCCGATCGACCACTGGGGCATCCAGGGAGCCCAGCGCGCCGGCCCGCTCGCCGCCCCCGGCCAGTACACCGTCAGCGTCGCCGTCAACGGCGAGACGCTGTCGGCGCCCTTCACCGTGGTCAAGGACCCCGCCATCAAGTCCTCCGACGCCGACCTCGAGGCCTCGACGCGCATGCAGATCCGCGTGCGCAACGACATGGACGAAGCCGCGACCCTGATCAACCGCCTCGAGATCGCCCGCCGCCAGGTGCAGAACGATCTCGCCGCCCACCCCGGCGGCGCAACCGCCACCGCGCTGCATGCCATCGGCGCCAAGCTCGAGAACGCCGAGCTCCTCCTGCTCACGCACGAGGATCTGAACAGCGACGACAAGTACTACACCACCGCCTACCGCGTCTACATGAACCTGATCTGGTTCAACGGCGAGATCGGCACCGGCGCCGGCGACGTCGCCGGAGGCGCCGACTACCAGCCGACGGCGGTCTCCTACCCCATCCTCGCCGGCATCGAGCGCAAGCTGGCGGCGGCCAAGACGGCCTACACCCACGTCATCACCGTCGACCTCGCCGCCTTCAACCGCAGCATGGCGGGGAAGCTGGCGCCGGTGACGGTTACGCCCTAGATGCGGCAGCCCGCGCGCCGCGGCCTTTGGCCGCGGCGCGCAGCTCCTCGCGCAGAACCCGCCGCATCTCCGCCGCCCACGGCTCCCGCGCCATGTGCTCGCGTAGCGCACGGTTGATCTCCGTCTGGTAGTTTCCCCCGCCCGCTTCATCCACCCGCTTGCGGAACCAGTCCAGCACTTCGCAGTCGAGCCGGATCGTCACCCGAACCTTGCCCGGCGGTGCCGGAATCACCGCGCCCCGCTTGCCGTTGCTGAAGTCGTATTCCTTCCTCATGCCATCCTTCGCTCGCCCGCGTCCGGCCATCCCGTCGCGAGGTCGATAGTGTGGACAAATGTACACCAACCGAGGCTCCCGAGTACACCGGCGGCGAGCCACGTCTACTGCCTCAGTGCGCCCGGTTGAGGGGGATGATCAGGCTGCCGACGTTGCCGGTTGCCGGCTCTTCGGCCAGGATGCGCACGGTCACGACGCCAGCGGCGGGCGTGAACGTCTGGCGAAACTGCAGGCCGTTGCGCAGCGCGGCGGCGTATTGGCTGGCGGTGAGGCGCAACCGGATCGGGTTCGACATGCGCTGCACCACCACCCCGGCGGCGTTCTGGCCGACCAACCCGATCGTCACCGCGCCGCGCCGCACGCCGTCGCGTTGGCTTAGCTCCAAGCCGCCGATGCCCACGGCGCCGCTGACGATCAGCCGGTTGCCGTCAAACACCGCGACGCGGGCCGTAATCGGAATTCCTTCGGCGTCCACCGGGCTGCCGATCGCCACCGCCATCGGGTCGACGCCGCTCCGGGCGGCGGTATCCGCCGTCGCCCAGTAGCCGCTGGGGTAGCGGGCGCGCAGGCCGCGGAGCGTAAGCCGGACGTGGAGCAAATGAAACTTGTTGTCGACCGAGCGGCTGCCGACATAAAACCCGAGCGTATAGCTCTCCGCCGAATCCTCCACCGCTTGCCGGATCCCGGCGGCGAGATCGTTGGTGTTCATGAACGCAACGCCGCCGGTCCTGGCCGCGATGTCGTTCAGGTCGTTCTGCCCCGGCGGCTGCCAGGTCGATTGCGAGCAATTGGCCCACCACTTGAACGGACTGTTCGTCGGGCCCGGCCCTCCATAGTCGCGGCCCTGCAGGATCCGGCCGCGCGTGATCAGTTCCCGCGCGTCCACCGGATAGACCGCAACCCGCTGGTTACCCAGCGCCGCGGCAATCTCGCGCGCGGGAATGCAGGGAGCGGCTGTGACCCAAATCAGGCTGACCCTTCCCGGCACGCGCGCCAGGTGGTTGCCGATGGCGCGCAGCGCGGCCAGCGTGAACGCCTGGTCGTCGAGGTGCTGCGCGTAGGCGACGCGAAGATCGAAACCGCTTGAGAGAGCGGCGAACTTACTGCCCCCCGCGCTGGCAAACGAGCCGGGGAAGGGTGCAAGCCCCTCGAGGTTCCTGGCGGGTTGGAAGCGTCGCAAGCCGGCCAGCAACTGCGCCTTGTTCGTGCTGAAGTCGGAGAGAACCTCGAGCCGCCGCGTGTCCAAGGCCCATAAGGCCACGCTGTCGTCCGCGCCGAGCCGGTCGAAGTAGCGCGCGATCCCCTGCTTGCCCTCAGCGCAGCCGCCGCCGGCGTCGAAAGTTGGGTGCAGGCCATCGCCCGCCATGCGCGTGGTGGAGTTAAGGCAGTCGAGCAGGATGACGCCCAGGTTCCGCCGCCGCTCGGACGCATACGAGGGCGCATTGCTGAACTCGCCGGGCGGCAACGGCGCCGGTTGGGCCGCCCGCTTCCGCGCCGCGGCGCTCGCTTCGAACACAGAGATCGTTCGCGGCTTGCCGTTATCCGTAACCCGGAAATCGCCCTTGGTCAGCGAGCCCGCCGCGCTGTTCCCCCGCTCGACGACAACGGTGAACTCGACCAGCCGCGACGAGGCCCGGAACACCGGAATCTGCTGCGCCCGCCCCGCCACGCACAGAGAAATGAGCAGCCCCGCGCCGGCGACGGCCCTTGGCAGGCACCGCATGGCCCGATGGTACACCCATCCCCGCCGCATATCTGTCATTTGACGCAATTAGCGCCGAAAGGAAAGCGTGCCGTCCACGTTTCGGACACTGAAGCGGCGACCTACTTCGCCGCGCTCCTCAAACGTGTGCGCGCGGGAGCCGAAGTCGTGATCGAGCAGGGCGCGGAGCCGGTCGTACCGTTTACGCCCGTCGCGCCAGCTCCGCGCAAGCTTTCGGAGTGCATTGCCCGCCCCCGCCCCCGGGAGCTAATGGCTAAAGGCTAATGGCTAATGGCTCCCAGCTAACGGCTTATGGCTCGTCTTAACGCCGCCATCCCCGCCTTCGCTCCGTGCGCATGCCCGAACACCGCGCTGCCGGCGACGAAGACGTTGGCGCCCGCCTTGCGCGCCGCGCCGATGGTCGCCACCTCGACGCCGCCGTCCACCTCGATGTCGCAGTCGAGGCCGCGCTCGTCCAGCCGCCGGCGCAGCCGCCGGATCTTATCCAGCACCGCGGGGATCAGCGCCTGCCCGCCGAAGCCGGGCTCGACCGTCATCAGCAGCACCATTGCCAGCGGCGTGGTCGCGCGCGGGCTGAGCGCCTCCTCGAGCGCCTCGAGCGGCGTCGCCGGGTTGAGCGCCACCGCCGCGCGCGCGCCCGCCGCGGCGATCTGCTGCAGCAGGCTGTGCAGGTGCACGGTCGCCTCGGCGTGCACGATGATCACGTCCGCGCCGGCCGCGGCGGCGGGCGCGATCCACTGCTCCGGGCGCGAGACCATCAAATGCGCCTCGATCGGCAGCGGCCGCGGGCAGTGCTTGCGCACCGCCTGAACGAACATCGGCCCCATGGAGATGTTGGGCACGAAGTGCCCGTCCATGATGTCCACCTGGAAGCGGTCCGCGCCTGCCGCGGCCGCGG
>JAKAOE010000286.1 GCA_021823305.1 Acidobacteriota bacterium | reverse complement strand
GATCTCAACTGGTGCAGCAGCACGACGTCCAGGCGGCGCTGGCGCGGGGTGGCCTGGGGCAGCAGGACGTTCAGGTTGAGCTCCGGCCGCGGCCGCAGCAGCCAGAGCCGCGCCTCGCCCTGCAACGCCGCGCCGAACACGGGACCCGCGGCGGCCGCCTGCGCCAGGCGAGCCCGCAGTTGCGGCCAGGCGGCCGCGGCCGCGGCCGCGCCCGCATCTTCCATCGCGAAATATTCCCGCAGCTTGGCCGCCGCCGCGCCGGCGGACCAGTGCGGCAGGCCGAACGCCAGCCGGTGGGTGGGCAGCACCACCAGCCCGGGCGCGTCCAAATTGACGAAGGTCATCATCACCCACTCCCAAGGCCGGTCGGTGCGTTGCCCGGCGCGTTCGTTCTGCTCCTGCATCCACTGCAGCGCCGTCTCGTAGCGATGATGGCCGTCGGCGATAATCAGCGGCAGCGCCGCCATGCGCTGTTGCAGCCGCTCCAGCACCCCGGCGTCGGTCTCGCGGTAGAGCTGATGGGCGGTGCCGTACTCGTCCTTCAACTCACAAATCGGGTTGCGGGCGCGCGCGAGCAGTTCCGCTTCCACCTGCTGCGCCGGATCGCTATAGAGCATGAAGATCTGCCCGACATGGGTGCGGGTGGCGCGCAGCAGCGCCTGCCGGTCGAGCTTCGGTCCGCTCAGTGTTTGCTCGTGGCGGAAGACGACGCGATTCTCGTAAGGCTCCAGCCGGCCCAAGGCGATGAAGCCGCGCCGCGTCGCCGGTCCGTGCTCGGGTGCGGTGAACGTCTGGGCATAGGGGTACACCGCCGCTTCCGGATCGCGGCGCAGTACGCCCTCGCCGATCCAGGCCGCAAGATGGCCGGCGGCGCGCGTGTAGACGTTGTTCTCGCCGTTGTCGCCCGCCTGGGGCTCGCCCAGGATCACGCGCACCAGGTTGTAAGGACTGGCGGCGAGATAGCGCTGGCGCATGGCGGGCGTGATCTTGTCGTAGGGCTGCGTGACCACGTCCTGGGCGCGAACCCGGCCGAAGTCGTAGCGGTAGGCGGCAAACGGGCGAATGGAGGTCATCGGGTGACATTTTAGCGCGGGGCCGGCCGGAGCCACTGCGCGGAGCCGCGCGCCGTACCCCGCCCGGCGCCGGCCAGCGGGCGGGACAAGGGGTCTTTGGCGGCAGCCGACAGCACCGGCGGGCGTACAATAGGGGCATGAAACGGGCATTCGGCGTGCTGCTGGCGAGCTGGCTCATGGTGCTCGGACTGGGAGCGGCCACCGCCTCTGCCGGCCGACGGGCGCGGCCCGCGCCCAGCCCCGATCCGATAGCCGGCAACCCTCATTCCAGGATTCGCGTGATCATCTACCAGGATTTGGAGTGCCCCGACTGCGCGCAGTGGCACGGAATCTTCGTTCACCAGATCATCCCCGAGTTCGGCAAGGAGGTTGGCTTTGAGTTCCGCGACTTCCCGCTGCCGCAGCACCTCTGGTCGTTCAATGCCGCCGTGCTGGCGCGGTATTTCGACGAGCATAATCCGCCGCTGGGCATGGCTTGGCGCGATTACTGCTTCACCCATCAGAACGATTTGACGCCTGACAACCTGCTCCAGCGCGCCGCCGCCTGGGCCGCCCCCTACGGCATCACCCGCGCGCAGTTGAATCAGGTGTTCACGCGCAGCGACCTGTTCGCGCTGGTGGAAGCCGACATGCAGCGCGGGCGCGAGGATCACGTGGAGCACACCCCGACGGTGCTATTCAATGGCACCGAGGCCACGACGCCGACGGAATTGGTGCAGTGGCTGCGGCAGGCGGAAGCGAAGGCGCGCTGACCAAACGCGGCGACTTGGGGACACCCCGAGCGCCAGCAGGCGTCCGTTGCCGGGGATCGAAGCTCGGCCACAGCCCGACCAACAGGAGGGCGTCCCAAGTCAGGGGTGGCCGTGCCACTCTGGCACCGCAGCGGCGGCCTCCGCCGGGTTCAGCTTTGAACTTTATTCTTCCCCCCTTCGCCGGTCCGGCTGCCAGCCCTATGCCCTAATTCTGAGTCCAAGCGACCAGAGGGCCAAGAGGAGGACGGCATGCGGGAAAACTCCAAGCTGCGCGGTGCGGTGCTGGAGACGCTCTGGAAGAGCTCGCTGGTGGGGCTGGCGGTGTGCGATGCGCACAGCGGCGCGCTACGGGACGCCAACGCGGCCTTTCTGGACTTGTTGGACAGCCGCTATCGCACCAAGAAGACGTTGGGTACGCCGTTGGAACAGTGCCTGCCGACGCTCGAACCGAGCGGGTTGCAGGAGGCGTTCCACCGCAGTCTCACCACCGGAATGGCGGTGCATGCCGACGCTGTGCGGTTTCAGCGCGGTAACGGCGCCAGCGTGCCGGTCAACTTGATTCTGCTGCCGTTGGCGGAGGAGAAGCCAGGCGATGGCCCCGCCATGGTGCTGCTGGTGGCCTCGGAGCGGAAAACCGAGTTGCCCGCCAGCGACAGTCTCAACCTGGTGGACGCGCATACCCGCCAAGCGCTGGGCCGGCAATTCCATCTCAGCGCCCGCGAGATTGACATTGTGGGCGAATGCCTGCAGGGCAAGAAGAACCGCCAGATCGCCCAGGACCTGCATATCGGCATCTCCACCGTCAAACGCCATCTGGAGAGCGCCTATCGCAAGATGGGCATCAGTTCCTCACGCTCGCTGCCGATCGCCATTCTCAACGTCCTGCGCACCCTGGGTCCGGCGCCGGCCGAGGTCTCGCTTGGTCCCGAACCCGCCCGCCAGGCCGGTTCGCAGGCCGCCTGAGCCTTACTTACCGCTTGGCGGTCGGGGGCGGCGTCCAGGCGGCGATGGCGGCCAGCAGCGGTTTGAGGGTGTTCTGCACCGCTATGTCGGCGCTTTCAAACGGCAGCGCCTGCCGCCCTTGTCCGCTCATCCACACCAAATCGCCGTTCGGGTTGTACACCTCAAGATCGAGCCGGTAGCGGTAATCCCGCATGTCGGTGGCGCCGCCGAGGCCGTTCAGCAAGGCCAAGTCGGAGGGCGAGACCTCGCTCAGTCCACTGTCGCTGGGCGGCGGCGACACGACACCACTCCGGCCGCGCCGCCGTAGCGGTTTTGCTGGAATCGGCTCGCGCACGATGTTGCCCTGCAGAATCAGGCTGGCATTGGCTTGTTGATTGGTCACCACCACCTGCTTGGACTCATACAGAGTTTGGGTTATCAATCCCGCCATGGCCGAGGTGTCAGATCCGTTCAGCGTGGCCACGTAGATGCGCAGCAGATTTGCCGGCGCGTCCACCTGCGCCGAAGGCGCCGCGCCCGTGGCGGCCGGTGTTTCCGCCGCCGGAAGCTGGGTGATGTCTTTGGCGTTCGCCGGGGGCGCCTGCGCCGATCCGGCGATCCCGGTGACCAGCAAAATGCTCAACAACCATCCGACCCGCATCGTGGCAGTTCCTCCCTGGCTACATCTTCCCTCCAGATTACAAAACTTTTACATTGCCGGCGCGCGCCAACTGATAGGGTGAGAGTTGCAACCCATGGGTGGAAGCTCGACCGCAATGAAGCCGGTGGAGGAGATCGATCTCTCCGGCATGGCGCGCCGCGCCGGCCTCAACTGGCCGACCACGCTGGTGCTGCTGGTGCTGCACCTGGGCGCCGTGGCGGCGCTCTTCTTCTTCACCTGGAAGGCGTTCCTGGTGGCCGCGGTACTGTACTGGATCGCCATCGGCGGCGGCATCGGCATGGGCTACCATCGCCTGCACACCCATCGCTCCTATAGCATCCCGCGCTGGCTGGAATACACCCTGGCGGTGTGCGGTACGTTGACGCTGGAGGGTGGACCCATCTTCTGGGTGGCAACGCACCGCCTGCACCATCAGAAGTCGGACCGTGATGGCGAC
>JAKAOE010000285.1 GCA_021823305.1 Acidobacteriota bacterium | reverse complement strand
CACCTACCCCGAGTTGGAGATGAGCCTGATCCGGCGCAGCCGCGAGCTCTATGCGCCGCTCGAAGGCACCTACAACGAGCAGAAGCGGCGCTGGACGTTTCCCTCCGGCGCCACCATCACCTTCGGCTATTGCGAGTCGGAGAAGGACATCTACCGCTACCAGGGCGCCGAGTTCTCCTTCATCGGCTTCGACGAGTCCACCCATTTTTCCGAGTTCCCCATCCGCTACATGCTCTCCCGCCTGCGCTCCACCGAACGCGGGCTGACGCTGCGCCTGCGCCTGGCCTCGAACCCGGGCAACATCGGCCACAACACCCACAAACACATCTTTCACGGCCCGGTCTGCACCCACTGCCGCCTCACCGCGCAGTCGCGTGTGCCCGGCACGGTGATCCACGACGCCGTCTGGCCCAGCGACCAGCACCCGATCGGCAAGTCCACGTGTTTCGTCGCCGGCCGCGTCACCGACCATGACCTGCTTGGGCCCGCCTACGCCGGCTCGCTGGCCTCGCTGCCCGGCGCCTTCCGCAAGGCGCTGCTCGAGGGCTGCTGGGACGTCTACGAGGGCCAGTATTTCGACCACTGGAACCCGGCCACCATGGTGATGCCGCGCGCCCTCATTCCCGCCGAGCCCTGGTGGCCGCACTGGGTGGGCGTGGACTACGGCTTCAACCTCAGCCAGGCGGCCGCCTACCTGGCTTGCAAGTCGCCTGCCACGCCGGAGTTTCCCGGCGGCCGCACCTACGTGCTCGAGGAGGTCACGGCGCGGCATCAGCCGGCGGCGGAGTTCGCGCGCGCGCTGCGCGACCGCTTCGCCCTGCCGCAGCGGCGCCTGCTGGGCTGGTTTCTCTCGCCCGACGCCTGGAGCCAGCGCGGCGACGGCCACTCGCTCGCCGATCAGATGATCGGCGCCAGCGGCCTCGGCTTCGAGCCTGCGAGCACCGACCGCATCGGCGGAGCGATGCTGATCTACAGCCAGCTCGACCGCGGCGAATTGCGCATCGCCGACACCTGCCGCCAGCTCATCGAGGCGCTGCCGACCCGCATCCACGACGCCGACCGCCCGGATGACATCGCCAAGATCAGCGGCGACCCGCTGGACGATTGCATGGACGCGCTGCGCTACGCCCTCTACAGCTTCATCGCGCCCGCGCGGCGCTCCGATTTGGCCGGCGCCGAGCCGGGCGGCGGCGGCGGGGATCCGACGCTCGCCATGTTGCAGCGCCGGCTGGCGGAGCACCGCTGGCAGCAACTGCAACAGCCGGCGCGGTATCTGCCGCTGCGGCGGCCCAACCGGCGCGATTGACGCGCGGCGCTCAGCCGGCGGCGCGCCAGACGAGTCCCGGGCCGCGCTCCACGATCTCCGTCCACAGCAGCTCGGCCGCCAGGCCGGCGGCGGCGAGCCGGCGCCGGGCGGCGGTTTCCGCCGCCGCCCGGCTCGGCGCATCGCGCACGATCATCAGCACCGACGGCCCGGCGCCGCTGAGCGCGCACGCCAGGATGCCGTCGTGCCCGGCCAGCGGCGAGAGCGCGGGCAGCAGCGGGCACACACCGGCGCGATAGGGCTGGTGCAGCCGGTCGGCCATGCTCTCCGCCAGCAAGTCGCCCCGCCCCTGCGCCAGCGCCTGCAACAGCACTCCGGCGCGCTGCAGGTTGTGCACGGCGTCCGCCCGGCTGTAGCCGGCCGGCAACACCGCGCGCGCCGCCTCGGTGGCCAGCGGCGCCGGCGGCACGGCGATCAGGATCGGCCAGCGCACCGCCATCGAAACCTGCAGCCAGGCGCCCAGCGCCCCGCCGGCCACCGCCAGTCCGCCCCACCAGCAGGCGGCCACATTGTCCGGATGGCCCTCCAGCCCCGCCGCCGCGGTGAAGATCCGTTCCGCGCTCCAGCCCAGGCCGCCGAAATGCGCGGCCAGCGCCAACCCCGCCAGCCGCGCCGCCGCCGAGGAGCCCAACCCCTTGCCGATCGGGATCTCGTTGTCGCAGCGCAACGCCAGCGCCGGCGCTTCGCGCCCCGCCTCCGCCACCGCGCGGCGATACGTCTCCAGCACCAGATGGCCGTCGCGCCGCCCGCAGATCTCGGCGTCCCGGCCCGAAGCCGTCAGGCTCTCCTCGCCGGCCAGGCTCGCGGTAACGCGCAAGAACAAGCTCAGCGCCAGCGCCGCGGTGTCGAACGCCGGACCCAGGTTGGCCGAGCTTGCCGGCAAAGCCAATCGCAGCTCGTCGCTCATGCCCGCTCCAGCGCCCGCAGCACCGCCTCGGCCGAAGCTTCGATCGGCGGCGCGAGCTCCGCCCCGCCCATCTCCCGCGCATAGTCGGGATCCTTCAGTCCGTGGCCGGTGAGGATCAGCACCACGCTCTCTCCCGGCGCGATCGCGCCCGCACGCGCCAGCTTGCGCGCCCCGGCCAGCGCCGCCGCCGAAGCCGGCTCGCAGCCAATCCCCTCGCGCCCGATGGCCCGCTTGGCGGCGGCGATCTCGGCTTCGCTCACGTCGGTGCAGTGGCCGCCGGTCTCGCGCAGCACCCGCACCGCCTTCTTCCAGGACGCCGGATGGCCGATGCGGATCGCGCTGGCGCGCGTCTCCGCCGCCACCGGCGTCAGTTCCCTGCCCTGGTGCTCGCGCCAGCTGCGCACCAGCGGGTTGGCGCCCTCCGCCTGGATGATGGACACCCGCGGGGCGCGCGCGATGAAGCCCCAGCGCCGCAGCTCCAGAAAGCCCTTGCCCAGCGCCGACGCATTCGCCAGGTTGCCGCCCGGCGCCACAACGTGGTCCGGCGCCTGCCAATCCAGCTGCTCCAACAGTTCGGCGGCCGCGGTCTTCTGCCCCTCCAGCCGGTAGGGGTTCATCGAGTTCACCAGGTACATCGGCTGGCGCGCGATCACCGCGTGCAACACGCGCATGCAGCCGTCGAAGTCCGTCTCCAACTGGCAGACCGTCGCCCCGTAATCCAGCGCCTGCGCCAGCTTGCTCCAGGTGATCTTGCCGGCCGGCACCAGCACCAGGCTGCGCAGGCCCGCGCGCGCGGCGTAGGCCGCCATGGAAGCCGAGGTGTTGCCGGTGGAGGCGCACGCCAGCCAGGGCCGGCCGCCCTCCCGCGCCTGGGAAACGGCGACGGTCATGCCGGTGTCCTTGAACGACCCGGTGGGGTTCAGGCCCTGGTGTTTGGCCCACAGCCGCTCCAGCCCGGCCTCGCGCCCGCAGCGCGCCAGCGCGTACAGCGGAGTATTGCCTTCGCGCAGCGTCACCGCCGCGCGCGCGTCGCGCAGCACCGGCAGCAACTCGCGAAACCGCCACACGCCGCTCTCGTCCTGCGCCTCGCCCGGCGCGCGGCGCCCGCGCCAGCGCGCCTTCAAGCCGGGCGCGTCCCAAGCGCCTTCCGCGTATTCCACCTCGAGCAGATCGCCGCACGCCGGGCAGCGCCAGTCCGCGCGCGGCTGCACCGCGCCCGCGCCGCAGCCGATGCAGCGCAATCGGTGCGCGGCCGCGCCCTGGTCCGGCAAATTGTCCCGTGCTTGACTCAGCGGTCTATTTCCTGCACTATGGCAACTGACAACTGAATAGCCCGATTCAGTACCCCTGAATCTTATCAAGAGTGGCTGAGGGAACAGGCCCGATGACGCCACGGCAACCGGCTCCGTAACGGCGGAGCGTCCAGGTGCCAATTCCTGCCCGCAAGGGAAAGATGAGACGGGGCTGCGCTAGCCGAATCAGCCAGCCAATTCCACCGCGTTCACCTCTTCCCGCACGGAAGGGGTTTTTTGTTGGGCGGAAGGGACGCTCGGCGTGAGCTTCGAAGTTGGCTTGGTCTGCCGCGATTGCGGCAAGCGTTTTCCCACACAACCGTTGGCGGGGTGCGACGAGTGTTTCGCGCCGCTCGAGGTCGCCTACGACCGGCCCG
>JAKAOE010000284.1 GCA_021823305.1 Acidobacteriota bacterium | reverse complement strand
ATCTTACCCTGGTGGGGTTGGGTGAAGGGGTCCCTGCCCGAAGGCCAGCTTCGGCCTTCAAGAGGGACCTCTAGCTAGATGCCGTCATCATGACGGCGCACGGCTTGCGCCGAGCCAGCGCATCGGGCGGACTGCCAATGCGGGACGGTGCTGCGGCGGGACTTGCGGTGTGCTATTTCGAGGCCAGGACTTCGCGCAGGGTGTCGCGGGCAAGGAAGAACTTGATGGAGCGGTAACCGCGGAAGAGGTTCTCGACGTGGCGGTTGTTGAAGATGCGCTGCAGGCGATACGGCGGGCCGGGGCGGAGCTGCAGGGTTTCGTGGTCGTGGATGTGGTAGCGGAAGAAGGGGGCCTCGGGGCCGACGTCCTTGGTGTGGAAATAGGCGAGGACGGTACCGCCGGGGCGAAGGATTTCGGTCAAGCGGGCGATCAGCGGCTTGACCAGCGCCTCGGGCATGTAATCCACCAGATCCCACAACAGCACAGCGTCAAAGCGTTCGGGCGGAAAGCCGAGGTTGTCGCGCAGCCAGGCGGCGGCGTCGAAGACGGGGCCGGCGTCGGAGGCGAGGCGATAGACGGGGCGATCGGCTTCGAGCAGCAGGTCGTCGTTGTAGACGCCATGGCCGTGCTCGGTGAAGAAGTTGAGGTTGAAGCTGGAAGTGCAGCCGAGGTCGAGGACGCGGCGGCCCTCAGCTTTATCCCATCCATGCAGAAACTCACGCAACCCATTGCTGTGGCGCAGGATGCCGGGCACGGCCGACGCGGGAGCCGAACCGGGGGCGGCGCCGGCGGCGCCGGAGTGAAACAGGCCGCGAACTTTGAGCAGGCTGGGCACAGACGACAGCTAGGCGCGACGGTCGAGCAGCGAGCCCTGGGGTGGCACCGCGCCGGCCGGAGAGGCGGCGGGTGACGGCGTGGAGGCCGCAGCCGCGGCGGCGGGGGCGTTGGCGCTGCGGATATCGACGCGGCCCTGGATAAAGGCGCCATCCTGGATCGAGATGCGCGCCATGGAGAGGTCGCCGAGGACGGAGCCGGAGCGGCTGACCTCGACCCGGTCCTGCGCCTTGGCGTTGCCCTTCACCTTGCCCTGCACCAGCAGCTCGCGCGCCTGAATGTCGGCGTTGACGTGGCCATTGGGGCCGACGGTAACAACCTGATTGGGCAGCAGGATGGTGCCCTCGACTTCACCATCTATGTAGATGTCTTCCGAACCGGCGATGTCGCCTTTGAACTTAAACGTCTTTCCGAGGTGGGAGGAGTCGGGGCGGGAGTTGGCAGTGGACACGAAACGCTCCTTATAGCCGGATTCAGACCGCAACCGCTCCATTGTACTCAGGGGCCAGCCCAGATGCACATCTTCCGGCATGCCAAACGGCGGGTGACGCTGGGGGAGTTGGCGCGGGAGTGCGAACACGCCGCCGCGGAGGGCGACGGTTTGGACATGCTACTGGCGGCGGCGCGGCTGGAGTGCGGGGCGGCTGACGTCTGGGCGGCGGAGGACGGCGGGGACGGATGGGGCGAAAGGGAGCAAGCGCTGACGGCGCTGAGCCGGGCGGCGGCGGCACATCTGCTGGGATTGGGCGGGCGGCCAGGGCCGAGGCTGGCGGCGGCGCGGACGGCGCTGCCGGCGGCGGCGGTGGCGACGGGGCGGGCGGAACCGGAGGGGTTGCGCTACTACGCGGCGGCGCCGGAGGGATATGTGGCGGCGGCACGGGCTTGGCGCGAAGCGCATGCCCGGGAGCCGGCGTGGGTGATCGGGCTGCGGACGATGGGGAGCGTGATGGCGCCGGTGGCGGCGGCGGCGGCGGGCGCGAAGCGGCTGGCGACGCTGCGACCGGTGGGAGAGCCGCAGCAGCGGCGGATCGTGGCGCAGGCGGAGCTGGAAGCGGCGATGCGGGCGTGGCGGGGCGCGGTGTTGGTGGTGGACGAGGGGCCAGGGCTGAGCGGATCGAGCTTCGGCGGGGCGGTGCGATGGCTGCGGCGGCTGGGCATCGCGCCGGAGCGGATCACGCTGCTCGCGAGCTGGAATCCGGGCGCGCCGGAGGCGGGCGGGCTGAGCAACGGCTATGCGGCGCGGCACTGGCGGCGGTGGCAGGTGCGGACGGCGGCGGCGCTGGCGCCGCCGGATGGCGCGGCGGAAGACCTGAGCGGCGGGCGGTGGCGCGCGGCGCTGGGCGCGCACCGCGGCGAGCCGGTGTGGGGACAGCACGAACGGCGGAAGTATCTGATCGAGGGCGGGCGGACGATCGCCAAGTTCGCCGGCTTGGGCGAGTACGGGCGGGCCACGCTGGAACGCGCGCGGCGGCTGGCGACGGCGGGCTGGGGGCCGGCAGTGGCGGCGGGAGCCGAGGCGGCGATCGCGCAGGGCTGGCTGCTCTACCGGCGGCAGACGGTGAGCGCACTGCGGCGGCCGCAGCGCGGCTGGTGCGAGTTCGCAGGCCGGTATCTGGCCTGGACGGAGATGGAGTTCGCACTCGAGCGCGAAGCGCCGCCGACGCCGGAGATGGAGGAGATGGCGCGGATCAACGTGCAGCGGTTGCTGCAGGCCGACTTGGAGGGCATGCCGCCGCCGGGGCCGCGCGTGCGGCTGGACGGACGGATGGCGGCGGTGGAGTGGGGCGCGCGGGAAGACGGCGGGTGGGTGAAGTTCGACGGCACCGACCACGGCGACGACCCGTTCTTTCCCGGGCCGGGCGACATCGCCTGGGACCTGGCGGGCATCGGCATCGAGTTCGGCGCGGCGGCGGGCGCGGCGGCGGCCGCGGCGTACCGCCGGGCGAGCGGCGCCTCCGCGCCGCGGCTGGCGGCGCGGCTGGCGTGGCACCAAGTGGCTTACAGCGCGTTCCGCGCGGCGTACTGCGGCTTCGCCGCGGAGCGGACCGAGGGCGGCGATCGCGCCGGCTTCGCGGCGCGGGCGACGCGGTACCGGACAGCGTGCGCGGCGGCGCTCAGCGCCTGGGAGACTTATCGCCCTCGCCCGAGCCGGCGGCGAGGTGGCCGAGCTCGATGATGGTGCTGCCGCGCGGCGGCGTCAGGGTGAAGGTGTGGGGAGCGGTGAAGGGGACGTTGACGTGGATGCCCTTGGGATCGATCTGGAGCCGGAGCGAATAGCCCTCGACCGGGCGGGAGATGGTCATGTCCTCGGGGATCGGGATGCCCTGGCGCAGGGTGTACTTGGAGTAGGTGGCGACCGTGGTGTGAATGCCGTCGGGGTCGTAGATCACCTGGCGCACGGGCAGCAGGTCGTAGCGGCTGAAGGTGATGCGGCGCACCAGGCGCTCGAAACCATCCTCGCCGGGCTGGAGCACGAAGACGTCGTATTCGGCCCTGGGAGCGTTGGGATCGAGCGCGACGCGCTGGCTGGCGGGCACGGGGTTGATCAGCAGCGAGTTGAGGATGACCTGAGGGCGAAGATTCTCCCACGGACTCTTGACCTTCTTCAGGACGACGTCGTTCTTGCCCACGAAGAACCGATTTTGGGTGGGCAGGTTGAGCTCGAAAACTTCGCCATTGGAGGCCATGTCAAACACGCGGCCGACGAGGGTAAAGTTGCCCCAAAGGCGGATGCTGGAGGGCTTGCGGGTAAGCAGGAAGGCGCCAACGCCAGGGTATTTGTGTTTGCCGGCGCGGGCGGTGAGCGTGAGTTTGAGGGAAAGAGACTGAACGGCGTCGGCGTCGCGGTTGAAGGCGGCGACGAGCTGGGGCAGGCTGGCGCTGCGCAGCGGGGCGGTGGGCAGCAGCGGGCGCGGGCGGCCGCCGCAGGCGGCCGCGAGCAGGGCGCAGGCGAACAGCAGCGCCGCCAGGCTGGAACGGACGCGCGACAAGGGCGAGAGAGCCTCCTGGACGCTCAGCTCTCCTCGCCGGGTTTGTTGCCCAACTCCTCGGTGGCTTTCTTTTGCGCCGCGGCCT
>JAKAOE010000283.1:2586-3928 GCA_021823305.1 Acidobacteriota bacterium | reverse complement strand
GAACAGCAGTACGAAAAAGCCCAGCGGCAGGCCCCCGCCGCCGCCGCCGTAGTCGCCGTAGTTGGCCGGCGGCGGCGGGACGCTGGAGAGGCGCTGGGCGGCGCCGGGCATGCGCGCGGCCAGCGTGCGCTCGATCTGGTCGAGCATGGCGTTGAAGACCGCGCCGTAGTGGGCGGTGCGCAGGTTGGGCAGCTCGGCGCGCATCCAGGAGCCGACGTCGGCGTCGGTGATGTAGGGCTCCAGGCCGTAGCCCACCTGGGTGAAGTAGGTATGGTCCTTGACCGCCAGGAAGATCAGCAGGCCCGTGTCCTTGTCCTGGCCGTTGGCGGCGACCTTGGCGCCGACGCCCCAGTTGTGAGCGAGGGCGTAGGAGTAGTTGAAGGCGCCGCGGCCGCCGGTGGAATCCACCGTGACCATGGCGACCTGGACTTTGAGCTGCTGGTTGAGCTGCTCGGCGCGCTGCTCCAGCGTTGCCGCGGCGCCGGCCGACAGCACATGGGCGAAATCGTTGACGAAGCCGGTGGGCTTGAGGCTCGAGGGCGCGGGCGCGGACTGGGCGGCGGCGCAGCCGGCCAGCAGCGCCGTCAGCAGGATGGCGGCCAGCCCTTTCCCGTGGCGGGATGCAGGAGCGGACATCTGCATTAGGGTAGCAAACGGGCAACGCTCGTGCGCGGGGCACGACTCAAACCCGGCAAACGGAAATTGAGGCGGACTATGACTCGCACCACGGAAAACTTGCTCACGTGGGCGCCGCTGGGCGCCGGATTGGCCTTTGTCCTGAGCGGGCAGCGGCGGCTGGGGTTGGTGCTGGCGCTGGTGTCGCCGGCGACGGTGTGGCTGCAGCATCCGCGGGCGACGCATCGGGCGCTGCGGGCGCTGCCGCGCGCGCTGCGCCGGGCGGGCGAAGCCACCGGACGGGCGATGGGCGACGTGGGCCGGGGCGTAGGGCGGAGCGCGCGCGAGACCGGGCGCGGGCTGCGCTGGATGGTGAGCTGAACGCGCAACCGCCGCCCCGCCTTCACCCCGCCGTTGAGCAGGAGCCGCTGCAGGGCGAGATAGAGCGGGCAGCGCCGCGCGCGGCGCCCGCGGCGGCGCAGCGCGCGCTGGGAGTGACCCCGCTGGAATTGCTGCGCGATGAGTGAGTGGGAAACGGGGGAGCGGATTCAGCTTGCCGGCTCAGGCGAAATCGGAGCGCCACAGATGCGCGGCGCGGGCGGCCAGGGAGCGCTGGCGAGCTTCGAGGAGCGCGGGCGTCCAGTCCTGCGGTGCGGCCTCAGGAATTCTCCGTGTCGTCAGGTAAGTGCTGCGCGCATAGGCGTCGGCCTTTTCGCCATACTCGGCA
>JAKAOE010000283.1:0-2576 GCA_021823305.1 Acidobacteriota bacterium | reverse complement strand
TCGGCATTGCCGACTTGCCGGTTGAGCGTCGGCTCGAGCAGCGCGAGATTGCCGAGGCGATCGACGTATTGTTCCCAAAGATCCGCCGGGAAAGTTCCGGCCCAGGGCTGGGACGGGTTCTGGGGCAGGATGTGCTCGATGGTCGCAGGGTCGGTCTCGAAGTCGAGGGCACGGCCTGATGCGTCCTGCTCGAGCCGGCTCAGGATGTACTTGGCGAGCCTGCTGCCTCTGGCGCCATCGGCAAGGGCGACGGATTCGAAGCTCGCTTTGAAACTCTCGTCGTCGACGTAAATGGAGCGCAGCAACTCGAAGACCGCGGCGGGGGTTGCGGCTTCGCCGGCAAGCACAGCCTTGGCGGCCCGGTGGTACGCCGGTTCCAGGGGGTGTGAATTGCGGCGTGCAACCACACTGAAGCGGAACGAGATGACGCTGACCAGCTTCAAAATACGGACGAACTCGGCGGGGGCGAACCGTTCCCAGGCGGCAAAGAGGAGCGGCATCATCTGGCGCACGTTGAACAGGCTGAACTCCCGGATATGGGGGCGGGCATCGGGTCGCTCGGCCCAGTAGCCGTGGTTCGGATCGAGCGCGGCGGAAAAAAGCTCGGCGCGGCCCTCCAGGGCCGTCATCAGGGCGAATACTTCGCCGGGCCCCTTGACCCGGTTGCGGACGAGCTTAAAGAGACGTTGGCTACGGACGGCAGGCAGCTCGCAGAGGAGGTGGAAGCGAAGAAATTCGGGGAAGCGCTCCTGGGTCACGACCCCAATTAGGGCACGCCAGCGCCGCTGCAGGGCCTCCAGGTCAGATTCAACCCGCACGCGGGAGAAAAGATAATTCTTTAGCAGGTCCGTCGTGGTCAGCTCGAGACCGCGCGCATTTAGGGTTTCAAAGACCGTATACGCGTTGACTTCGTCTTCAACCGTGATGAGGATGAAGAGCAGGCGGCGAGCGATGGTCTCGGAGAGGAACCGTGCCAGCGCCTCGCCGCCTTGCTGAAATTCCGGGCGGCTGTGGATGCGCTGGTCGAAATATCGGAAGCAGTCCCAAAGGAGGCGGTTGGACCGGACCAGACCGCGGGGATTCAATGGGGCCCGGAGGGGGACCAAATAGTCCTGATAAAAGGCATTGTCGGTCTGATTGAGCGACAGGCGGCTGGATTCGACCAGCGAGGCGGGGTCGCGCTCGCCGATAAAGCGATTGCGCAGTTCGTGCGCGCGGTCGCGGTTGGCGGCGGCATCAACATCGCGGCCGGCTAGGTCCGCCAGATTCTTGATCACTGCCAGCGCGAGCAGGCTGAGGGTTGCCAGACGTTGCTGGCCATCGATCACCTGGAACTCGCGGTCGGATCGGGCCTCCACCACCACCGCGCCCATGTAGTGGGGAATGCGTGGGGTGTGCTCAAGATCCACGATATCGTTCCACAAATCCTCCCACTGGTCCTCCTCCCAGGAATAGTCGCGCTGGTAGGGGGGCACACGGTGGATCCGCCCGTTGCCGATCAACTCCAAGTAGTTGATCGTGCGGGTGTTGAGGATGTTGGCGCTGGCCATGACCTGACGGCTCTATCGTGCCACAGTGGCGAGGCGGGGGGCGTAATACCCGATTACCAGCCGGAGAAGCGGGGCCAGGCGGCGGTGCCTTGGGCTGAATTGTCGACAACGTAGTACCGCTCGAACTGCGCGGCGGTGGCGCAGGCGTGGTTGGGGAGGATGCGGACGCGAGCGCCGAGTTCCAGGCGGGGGGCGGGGGCGGCGCTGCCCTCGCGCAGGCGCAGCACGCCGTGTTCCTGGCTCATCTCGGTGACCAGGAGATCGGGGATGGGATTGAGGGCGAGGTCGCAGACCTGGCCGTAGGCATAGGCGCCGTCGCCGGGGTCGCGCGAGAGCGCCATCCAACCGCTGTCGGTGAGCGTCCAGCCTTTGGCGGGCTGGTGGCCGATGACGGTGGCGAGGACGGAGATGGCGATGTCGTCGAGCGAGCAGACGCCGAGGTTCGCCATCATCAGGTCGAAAAAGACGTAGACGCCGGCGCGGACTTCGGTGACGCCGTCGAGCGCGCGGGCAAAGTGCGCCGTGGGCGTCGAGCCCACGCTGACCACCGGGCAGGCGTGGCCGGCGGCGCGCAGGGTTTGGGCGGCCGCAACCGCGGCGGCGCGCTCCTGGTCGGCGTAGCGTTCGAGGTCGGCGGCGCCGCGCGCGCCGTAGGAGGCGCCGGCGTGGGTGAGGACGCCGCGCAGATTCCCGGCCGAGTCGAGCGAGCGGGCGAGCGCGCGGAGGAGGTCGTGATTGCCCAGCGCGACCCCGGCGCGATGGCCGTCGCTGTCGATCTCGATCAGCGCCGGCAGCGGGCGCCCGAGCGCGCGCGAGCGGGCGGCGAGGGCTTCGGCCTGCTCGGCACTGTCGAGGATCACCGCCAAATCCACGCCCCGGGCGCGGAGCGCAGCCACGCGGTCGAGCTTCTGCGGCGCGATCCCGACGGCGTAGATCATGTCGCGCACGCCGTGGGCGGCGAAAACCTCGGCCTCCTTCAAGCTGGAAACGGTCGCAGGGCCGGCCGGGGTGGGCAGCATGAGCTGG
>JAKAOE010000282.1 GCA_021823305.1 Acidobacteriota bacterium | reverse complement strand
CGTTGTTGTACTACTCTTCCCCCCAGGGCATGGCCGAGCGCGTGCACGCCGACTTCGTGCCGATGCTGGTGGGCGGGGTGCGCCAGGTGATCGTGTCGCCGCCGCCGCCGATGATGTTGATCCAGGGGCCGGCGGAGGTGTAGGTATAGGTGATGCTGCTGGCGCGGGCGAATGTGGCGCAGGCCAACAGGACCGCGCAGGCGAGAACCGGAGACAACGAGCGGGCTTTCATAACTGGACTCCTTGCGGGAACAACGCACAAACGGGCTGGCTGGTGGAAAGCACGCAGGCTGCCAATCTAGGTTGCTGAAAATGCATAGGTTGGCTGGGACGAGCGGCTTGCTTGTGCGCAACCCGTTGCACACGGGTGGCAAGGAGCTGCACCGCAGTCGGGCCTAGGTTGTGCCCAGAACCAGCGGGCCCTGGTTAGGATCACGTGGGCGGCGATGATAGGCCAGCGCGGGAACCGAAGTGCGGGCGGCGGTGTCTATGGATCGGCATGAAGCTGGGGCGAGGCGCATCGGCGCCGGCGCTGGCCGTGCTGCTGGCGGCGGCCGCTGGCTGCTCCGCCGCAGCCCATCGGATCACGACGTGGCGCTGATCGCGGGCGCAAGCCACGCCGCGCTCGACGCCGCCACGCGTGCCTTGCTGGCCAAGCCCAACCAGTGCCGCGTGCTGGCGGTCGCGGGCGCACGCTGCACCGTGATGCCGCCGGATGTCGGGCTCGAGGCGCGGCTGCGCGTGCGCGTCGAAGGTCGCTGGACGACGGTGGCGATCACGGCGACGGTGGGCCAGGCGCTGCGAGCGGCCGGCGTGCGCGAGCCGGCGCAAGTGGCGCCGACATTGCATGTGCTGCGGCCCTACGGCGCCGGGTACGCGCCAGTGCTGCCCGACGGTCCGCCGGACGCGCTGCTGGGTCTATTGCTGAGTGGCGGAGAAACGATCTCGTGGTGGGGCGCTTGAGTATAATCGCGGCACGGGAGCCGCGGCCATGACGACGCTGCACGCGTGGGAGAGCTTTTACGTGATTGTGGGATCGGCGGCGGGGGCGCTGATCGGGCTGCAGTTCGTGGTGGTCACGCTGATCGCCGATCTGCCCATCAGCGGCACGGCGGACGGCGCCGCCGCATTCGCCACGCCGACCATCGTGCACCTGGGCACGGCGCTGCTGTTGTCCGCGATTCAAGCCGTGCCGTGGGGCGGGATGGGTGCGGCGGCCATCGCCTGGGCCGGGGTGGGGGGCGCCGGCTTCCTTTATACGCTCTTGGTGGCGAGGCGCATGCGGCGCACTTCCTACCGGCCCGGCTTCGAGGATTGGCTGTTTCACTTCCTGTTGCCGGCGCTCGCCTACGCGGCGTTGGTAGCCGCGGCGGCGGCGATCCGGCACGAGATCGAGGCCGCACTGGCGACCATCGCCGTGGCGGCGCTGCTGATGCTCTTCATCGGCATTCATAACGCATGGGACACGGTGACCTACCACGTCTTCGCCTCCCGACCGGCGGCCAGGCGCGCGGGCCCGGCGCAGGGGGGAGAGAACTAGAGCCTGTCCGATGATGCCCTTGCGCGGCCGAGCGGCTACGCGGGCGCGTCCAGCGTCTGACGGATCTGGGCGAGCAGGTCCTGGGCGCGGAAGGGCTTTTGCAGAAACGCCGCGCCGCTGCCGGCGGCGCCGCGGCGATTGGCGGAATCGTCGGTGTAGCCGGAGACGAAGACCACCTTCAGCCCGGCGCGCGCGGCACGCGCTTTATCGGCCAGCTCGCGTCCGCTCATGCCGGGCAGCACCAAGTCGGAAATCACGAGATGAACCGGCTCGCGCGCGTCCTGGAGCAGCGCCAGCGCCTGCGCGCCGTCGCCGGCCTCGAGCAGGCGGTAGCCGCGCTCGCATAATGTTTCGCGAACGAATTCGCGCACGCTCTCCTCGTCCTCGACCAGGAGGATGGTTTCGGACCCGTTCCATTGCTCCGTCTCCGGCTCGACCGAGGCCGGCGCCACGGCCTCGCTCACGCGCGGCAGGTAGATTTTGAAGCAGGTGCCGTGGCCGGGCTCGCTGTACAGCCAGATGTTGCCGCCGCACTGCTTGATGAAGCCGTAGACCATGGCCAGGCCGAGGCCGGTGCCCTTGCCCTTTTCCTTGGTGGTGAAGAAGGGCTCGAAGATGCGCTCTTTGGTGGCGGCGTCCATGCCGGAGCCGTTGTCGCTCACCGCCATCATCACGTAGGGGCCGGGCTTGATTTCGGCGCCATGGCGGCCGGCGTAGGCGGCGTCGAGCTCGACGTTGGAGGTCTCAAGCGCGAGGCGACCGCCGTCGGGCATGGCGTCGCGCGCGTTCACCGCCAAATTCATCAGCACCTGCTCGATCTGGCCGGCGTCGGCCTTGACGTTGCCCAAGCCGGGCGCCAACGCGGTGGTGAGCTCGATGTCCTCGCCGATCAGGCGGCGTAGCATCGAGCTGAGGTCGGTGATAGTGGCATTGAGATCGAGCACCCGCAGGTCGAGCACCTGTTGGCGGCTGAAGGCGAGCAGTTGGCGGGTGAGGCCGACGGCGCGGTTGGCGGCCTTGACCATCTGCTCCAGCCGCGCGCGCTTGCGGGCGTCGGCCTCGCTGGCGAGCAGCAGGTCGCCGTAGCCCTGGATGACGGTGAGCAGGTTGTTGAAGTCGTGCGCCACGCCGCCGGCGAGCCGCCCCACCGCCTCCATCTTCTGCGCCTGGCGGAACTGCTGCTCCAGCACGGCGCGCTCGGCGAGCTCGTTCTGCAGCTTCTGATTGGCGGCAGCCAGTTCGGCGGTGCGTTCGGCGACGCACTGCTCCAGGCCGCGCGCCAGGCGCGCCATGGTGAAGGTGCCGCGCTCGGCGTCGCGCCGCAGCTCGGCCGGCTCATCCGCCTTGCCCAAGCCGACCAGCACCTCACCGCCTTCCTGATCCTGCAGGAGGCGCACGAAGGCGGTGACATCCTCGACGCAGTGCAGAATCCAGAGCAGCTCGCCGTCGGGGCCGAGGATGGGCAAATTCGCCGGACTCCAATAGCGGGTGACGAAGGCGCCGCCCTGTTCCGCCGGCAGGCGGATGTCGTAGCGCTGCACCGGCCGGATGTCGGGCACGCGATCCCGGAGCACGTGCTGCAGCGAGGCGCGAAGGTTGTCGCTGCCGCGCGCGTGTTCGCTGGAGTCGGGATTGTCGGGGAAGATTTCGTAGAGGTTGTGACCGACGATCGCGTCGCGCCGGGTCATGGTGGCGCACAGGTAGGCGTCACTGGCGCCGACGATGGTCAGGGCGGGGTCGAGCACCAGATACAGCCCAGGCGAGCGCTCAAACAGCTTACGGAAATTGAGGTGGCTCGCAACCGCAGTGCCCGGCATAACCGCCTCTGCCATGTCCCGCCGGGACCCAGCATGCCCGGCGCAAAGCCCTCCCCAAGGCCAATATCGTCCCGTGCGCTAGGAAACTTGAGGCGGCACGACCGCCTGATGCCAGGCTACTGGTGAGCAGCCGCGGCCAGCTGGCGCAGGGCCTGCTGGGCGAAGCGCACCCCGGGCAGGCCGGGGTCGGCATGGGCGCGCAACTGCAGGAATTGTTCCCAGCGAACGCGGGCGTCCGGCAAGCCCAACTGTTGCGCCAGCCGCGCCGCCTGAAACGCGAGGTGGGCGTACCAGCCGGGCAGCTCCGGCTGGGCCCGCATCCAGACGCGCGCGGGTACGGCGGCGCGGGCGTAGAGGCGTTCGGCGGGCCGCAGGTCGCCGGCGGCGGCCAGGGCGTGGGCGAGATATTCACGGTCGTCGAAGGCATCGCTCAAACTGGAGGCCTGGCGCAAGCGCGCCAGCGCGCCGGCCACGTGACCCTCAGCGAGGCGGATTTCGCCCTGCAGGCGTGCGGCGTCCACCGCTTCCGCGGGCTGCTCGCCGCGGTAGGGCGCCAGCGCCGCCAGCGCCTGGCGCAACA
>JAKAOE010000281.1 GCA_021823305.1 Acidobacteriota bacterium | reverse complement strand
CCTTGTTCGCCGCGATCGGCCTGTGGTTCGTGCGCGCCGCCAACTTTTTTGCCTGGAAGCCCGCCCCCGGCCCCGCCCCCGCGCACTGGTTCCAGGCGGTATTGCTGCTGATCTTCGCCTTCGGCGGCTTCGACAACGCCATGTTCCCCGCCAGCGAGATGCGCGACCCGCGCCGCGATGCCCCCTTCGCCCTGCTTGCCGGCATGGCCATCGTGGTGGTCTTCTACCTCGCCATCCAGGTCGTCTTCCAGGGTGTCGTCAATCCCGCCGCGCTGCCGCCGCTCGCCGCCGCCCAGCCGCTGTCCGCCGCCGCCGCCCGCTTCCTCGGCCGCCCCGGCGCCTGGCTGATGGCGGTCGGCGCGATGATCTCCATCTGGGGCTGGTTCGCCGCCACCGTGCTCGGCACCCCCCGCCTCACCTTCGCCATGAGCGAACGCGGCGACCTGCCGCGCTGGCTGGGCACGGTCCATCCCCGCTTCCGCACCCCCCACGTCTCCATCCTGCTTTACGTCGGCGCCAGTTGGCTGCTCGCCCTGGGCGGCAACTTCGCCTGGAACGCCAGCCTCTCGGCCGTCGCCCGCCTGCTCACCTACGGCCTCACCTGCGCCGCCTTGCCCGTCTTCCGCCGCCGCGACCCTGCCGCCACCGTCTTCCGCGCGCCCGGCGGCTGGCTCGCGCCCGCCCTCGGCCTCGCCTTCTGCGCCGTCCTGCTGACGCAGATGAACCGCACCGAGTTCCTCCTGCTCGGCGCCACCGTCCTGCTGGCCTCGCTCTCCTGGCGGCTCACCCGCCGCAGCGCCGCGGCGGTCTGACTAACGCTGCGCCGCCAGCGTCGAGGCGATAAATCGCTCTAAGTTGGTGTGCAGTTCGTCCCGTGAGGCGTCATTTAGATACAACATGTGACCTACCCGGTAGTGATGAATTTCGACGTGCCCGGCCAGCGCCGCCGGCAGCTTGAGCTGCGCCAGCGTGTACTCGGTGGCGAAGAACGGCGTCCCCAGGTCGTAGTACGCCTCGTTCACCATCAGCCGCAGATGCGGGTTGGTCACCATCGCCCGGCGCAGGTCCGGCACCACGTCGGTGAAGCCCGGCCGCGCCCCGAAGTTCATGAACGGCGTGCGGTGCTTCCAGTCCCACGCCCGCGATACCGCCCCGTTCATCAGCAGGTAGGGCCGCGTGCTGTTGTAGTGCAGGTCTTCCGTCAGGTACTGGTGCATCCCCGCCGTGAACGCCCCCAGGATCGAGCTCTGCATCACCGGGTACGCCCGCGCCGGCCAGAGCGGGTTGACGTTGGCGCCGGTGTAGCGCGCGTCCAGCCGCCCGGTCACCCGCCCCGCGCTCGCCAGCAGCCGCTGCTCGAACTCCACCGCGTTCACCCGCAGGTCCGCCCGCTCCCACTCGCTCGCGCTCAGTCCGGTGTAGCGCGCCAACTCGGCCGCCAGTTGGCTCCGCGTCGCCGCCGGCAGCCGGTCGCCTTCCAGCAGCGCCGGCGCGTAGGTCTGGAACGCGAAGGTCTCGACCGCCTTCAGCAGCGGCCGCAGATGTGCCGGCTGCGGCGTCAGCTTGTGGTGGTACCAGGCGATGGCGGTGTAGGACGGCAGGAACAGGATGTAGGGCAGATCGTTGCCGGGCGAGAACGACGAGGCCTCGAAGTTCAGCACCGACGACAGCAAGATCACCCCGTTGAGCTGGACCCCCTGGCTCTGCAGGTAGTTCGCCAGCGCCGCGCTGCGGAACGTCCCGTAGCTCTCCCCCAAAATGAACTTGGGCGAGTTCCAGCGCCGGTACTGCGTCAGGTAGGCCTCGATCGTCGCCCCCATCGCGCGCACGTCTTCATCCACGCCCCAGAACCGCTTCCCGCTCACCTTCCCCAGCGGGTGGCTGAAGCCCGTGCCCACCGGGTCGATGAACACCAGGTCGGTCGCGTCCAGGATGCTGTCGCCGTTGTTGGCCAGCGTGAACGGCGCCCCCTTCGGCGCGGCGGCGTCCGGCACCACGACTCGCTTCGGCCCCAGCCCGCCCAGATGCAGCCAGACCGACGACGAGCCCGGCCCGCCGTTATAGACGAACGTGATCGGCCGCGCCGCCGCGTCCGGCCCGTTGCGCGTGTAGGCGGTGTAGAAGACGCTGGCGATCGGCTGCTGCTGCGCGTCGCGCAGCAGCAGCGTCCCCGCCGTCGCTGTGTAGGCGATGCTCGCGCCCTGGATCGTCACTGTGCCTTGCGTCGCCACGCGCCGCTCCCGCGGCGCCGCCTGGCGCATCATCCCCTGGCCCGCCAGCGCCGCGCTCAGCGCCGCCGCCAGCCCGAGTCCCCGCCCCATCGCTCTCGTCATGTGTCCGGGCCCTCTCCTCGCCCGCCTGCCCATGATACGCGCATCCTGAATCATTGCAACATCTAGGTGTGCCGCGTCACAGTCCGATGACTGCCACCGCTTAGGGGTTGACTCATGTTCATTAGCGGTATCTAATAGTGACCCAAGATGTTGCGCGCTGCGCTGCGGCTCATGGGGCCGTTGGCGGGCGCGGGGGAAAGCGGGAGACGCGGCGCGGTCGCGCTGCTTCCCGCGTTGGCTAAAAGATTCCGCGCCGCGTGGTCTTGGGGGACGGCGGGGCGGATGGAGGATTTTCGGATGCGCCGTCGCCACCTCGTCGCCATCTTCGGGGCGCTGTTTGCCTGCGCCCTCGCCGCCGCCCAGGCGCCCACGCTGCCCGCTGCGCCCACCGCCACCACGATCACCCCCGGCGGCGCCACCGCCACCACGGTCACTCCCGTCGCCGGCGCCACCCAGGTCTCGACCACCACCATCAGCGGCGGCAACGCCTACAACCAGTTCTCCACCTTCCAGATCGCGCCCGGCGACACCGTGGACCTGTTCGTGCCCACCGCCGCCACCAACAACAACCTCCTCAACCTGGTCACCGGCTCCGCCACCCAGATCTACGGCACGCTGAACTCGCTGCTGCAGAGCGACGGCAAGATCGGCGGCAACATCTTCTTCGCCGACCCCTCGGGCATCATCGTCGGCGCCGGCGGCGTGGTCAACGTCGGCTCGCTCACCTTCGCCACTCCCTCCAACAATTTCGTCAACAACTTCTTCAACGACATCCCCGGCAATACCGCCAGCCTGCTCGCCGGCGCCGAGCCGCTCAGCTCCGATGGCCTGATCGCCGTCCTCGGCCAGGTCAACTCCGCCGGCCCGGCCGCACTTACCGCCCCCACTGTCGCCGTCTCCGGCGCCATCTCGACCGGCGCCGCCCAGTTCGGCAGCCTGGTCAACACCGCCGGCCTGCAATCTGGCCAGTCCATCTCCATCAACGGCAACTCCATCACCATCGACGGCGGCCTCTTCGGCGGCTCGGGCAATGCGTCGCTCACCGCCGGCAGCGGAGACATCACCCTCACCGCCGCCCCCAGCGATAGTGAAGCCATCGCCAGCGCCGTCGCCAACATCACCCTCGGCGCCGCCGATCTGAGCGGCAATAACATCACCGCCCAAGCCACCGCCACCGCCACCTCGAACGACTCGCTCGGCCAGCAGTTGCAGAACCTGACTGATCTGACCACCCTCCCGTGGCAGATTCTCGACACCCTGGCCGCCTGGAACACCACCAGTTCCACCGCGACGGTCAATCTGGGCACGGGCGCCGGCGTCACCACCCTCAACGCCCTGGGCAACGTCAAGCTGGCGGCCGAGGCCGACAGCACCACCACCATCGGCACCATCTCGCCCATCGTCAGCTTTAACTACGGGGAAGCCGACGCCACCTCGACCGCCGATCTCGGCGCCAACGCGCACGTCACCGCCGGCGGCAACTTCATCCTGAGCGCGCTCAATAACGACACGCTCAGCATGACCCCCAACAGCGTCGGAGCCTCGACCCCCTCGGTTACGGTCAGCTACGGCAAGGCCAGCTCCAACAGCAACGCCACCCTGGCCGGGTCGGTCCAGGAGAT
>JAKAOE010000280.1 GCA_021823305.1 Acidobacteriota bacterium | reverse complement strand
TCGTACAGCCGGCCGTAGAGCAGGTGGGCGACACGCTCGTCGAGCTCGTCGACCGCGATGCCCAGCTCGGCGGCGAACGGCCGCCGGTAGAGCAGATAGCCGTACACCGCCGTCGTCATCACGGCGTGGAGCGCCACCCGGTCCACCATGCCGCGCGTGACGCGCGGTGACTGCGTGGCAAAACCGGCCAACAGGCAATGGTCGGCGACCACATTGATCATGCGCGGCACGCCGTGCGCGACCGCGTGGATGCGCTCGACCGCCGCTTCCTCAAACAGCATGCCGCCCGCGCCCGCGTGGTCCAGGCGCGCGGCGATGTAGGCCTGGGTGTCGGCGCGATTCAGCGGCGTCAGCTCGCAGCGCACCGCCACGCGCTGATGCAGCGCCCGCCCGTTGGCGTTGCGCAGGTGCGCCGCCAGTTCCGGCTGGCCCGAGAGGATGATTTGCAGCAGCTTGTGCCCGCCCAACTCCAGATTGGTGAGCAGCCGCACCTGCTCGAGCACCAGCGGGTTGAGGTCCTGCGCCTCGTCGATCAGCAGCAGCACGCACTCGCCCTGCTCGTGCCGCGCCAGCAGATAGCCCTGCAGCGCCGCCAGCATGTCGCTCAGCCCCAACCCCTGCGCCGGCAGGCCGAAGCCGGTCAGGATCGCTGCCAGCGCGTCGGCCGGCGTGGCGTGCAGGGGCGTATCGAGCGCGTAGGCCTTCACGCCGCCGGGCAGCATCTCCATCACCGCGGCCAGCAACGTCGTCTTGCCCGTGCCCGGCTCGCCCAGCAGCAGCGTCACGCCCTTGCGCTCCCGCAGGCTGTAGAGCATGCCCGCCATCGCCTCCTTGTGGGCGGCGCTGAAGTACAGGAAGCGCGGGTCGCTCGCCAGGCTGAAGGGATATTCGCGCAGACGGTAAAAGTCGAGGTACATGGCTTACGCCTCCCTCGCCGGCGGCAGGGCGGGCGGCGCCGCCGGGGTGACGTTCTTGACGCCCGTCATGCGCGGCACCAGCGCGAGCGTCGGCGCCTGCGTGTAAAAATTGAGGTCGGCCTCGTTGCGCACCACCGCGTCGCGGGCCTCCACCGTGCCCGCCAGCAACAACCCCAGCGCCAGGCCGCCGGCCACGCCGAGCAGTTCGATCTGCCGCACGTTCGGGCTGGTCGGCACCTCCGGCAGGTTGGCCGGATCGATGATGCGGAATTCTTCGCCTTCGGCCTGCTGCTCCATCGCGGCGCCCATCGCCGCCGCCTGCTTCTTCTCCAGCAGCGCCGTGTAGTTGGCCTTCGCCACGTCGTAGGAGTTTTGCAGGTTGGACAGCTTCTCCTCCACCGCCGGCAGGCGCTCGATGCGCGCCTGCAGCGCGGAGATCTTGGCCTGCGTCGCCTTCTCGTCCTTGTTGCGCTGCGCGATCTCCTGGTCGAGCACGGTGATCTGGCTGCGCTCCTCGGGCGGCAAGGCCGCGAGCGCCGATTTCGGCTTCGCCGGCGTCTTCGCCTTGGCTGCCGGATGCGCTTTGGCGGAGGCCGCCAGCTCGGCGGTCAGCGCCTTCACCTGGGCCTTGAGCCGGATCACGTCCGGGTGCTCGGGCGTGTAGAGCTGTTCGTCCATGGCCAGATCGGTCTTGGCCTGGCGCAACTCCTGCTCCAGCGGGTTGGGAGCCGCCGGCGCGCCGGCCACGGCCCGCGGCGACATGTTGGCCACCGCCTGTCCCAGCGAAAGCAGATACGTCTTCTGTTGCTGCGCCCGCGCCACCGCGTCGGCGTCGTTCTGCAGCACCGTCTGCAGTTGGCTCATCACCTGGAGGTTGGCGGTTTCCTGCTCCGGCAGGCTGCCCATGTAGGCGCTCTTCAATTCGCGGAGCTGGGTTTCGAGCGTCTGCAGTTGCTGGGACGCGATGCTGACCTGCCCGTCAATGAACGTCTCCGTGCCCTGCGCCTGCTGCGCGCGTGTCTGCAGGTTCTCGGAGATGAATAGGTTGGAGAGATCGCGGGTCACCTCCTGGTCCTGGCCCGGATCGGGACCGATGTAACTGATTTTGAAGGCGGTGACGGAACTGCGCTCGGCCTTGTCGGAGATCGGCGATACCTGGATGTCGCCCAGCATCTTCGTGACCTTCTGGTCCACGGTGAGCGGCAGCGTGCGGTAAAGCGCGTACTTCTTGATGATCTGGCTGAGCTGCGTGCGGCTGAGGATCTGCTCTTCGATGGATTCCAGCCGCAGCGCCACGTTGCCGTTCACCGTGGGCCGCACGAAGTCGGACGGCACCTTCTGCGGTTCAATCAGGATCAGCGCCTCGGAGCGGTACAGCTTGGGCAGTTTCCGTGCGACCACCACGGTGATGCCGGCAATGACGACGGTCGGCACCGCGATCCAGATCCAGCGCCGCAGCGCGATCTGCACGTACTCGAAGGGATTGGAGATCGGCCGGCGGGCCATTAGTGCGCGCCTCCTGGCTGAAATTGCAGCCCCAGGCTGTACTGTTCGCGGCGGAAATTCGCCAGGGCGACGGAGCTGACCGGCAGGCGCTCGCCGCTATAGGTGGCGTTGGCGCGCAGCGACCAGGCGGAGGCGATGCGCCAGCTCAGTTGGCCGCTGGCGAAGACGCTCTCCTGCCCGCCCGGGCTGCCGGCGACGCCCGCAAAGCGGTTCTCGCCGATGCTGGTCGTCGCCGACCAGTTCCGGCCCCACTGCCAGGCGTATTGCATCGCCAGCGAATCGGTGGTCACGCCGCCCGGCACTTGGCCCATCTGTTCGGCGTGGTCCCAGGTGATGCCGTATTGGCCCGACGTCGCGTCGCCGGCCAACAGGCTGGCTGAGGCGGCATAGCCCAGGCTGGGCAACTGCGCGCCGGCGGGCACGCCCGCTGGCGGACGGGAATAATGGTTCCACGAGGGCCCCGCCCCCAGCTTCAGCACCATGCCGCCGCCCAGGCCTTGCGAGATCGATGCCTGCAGGTTGGCGTACTGCATCGGGGGTGCCGCGGCGCCGTACCAAAGTTGATTGCCGGTGACGGTCAGGCTGAACGCGCTCTGCGGCGCGAGCTGGTAGGACCAGCCGCCACCGCCGCCTATCGTGTGCGAGCCCGTAATCCCCGGCAGGAACGAAGCGGCTGCGGATCCGGCCAGCGCCGTGTCAATGCTGTACCACTGTTGGGCGTAGGTCAGGTTGGCGTTCCAGGTGCTCCGCAGGCTCGATTGGTGGTGGAATGCGATGGCGGTATTCCCGCCGCTGGCGATCATGGCCAGCGCCAGCGTCTGGTCGGTGCTGGCCAGCGCCGCCACTCCGGCGCCGGTGCTCATGCCGCCGCTGCGCTCGGGAAAGCGCTGCGCCGTCGCCGTCCAGGAAAACTGGGTGTGCGGGCCAAGCGCCACCGTCCAGTCCTGTTGGTAGGACTGGGCGATGTAGTCCAGCTTGGGATTGGACGTGTAGTTCATGCCCTCGGGCGTGTAGCTGGCGTCAAAACTCCAGTTCCGCCCCGCCCAGCGCTTGCCTAAGGTCAGTTGCAGTTGCGTGGTGGAGTCGCCTCGCGGATTGGAGAGCGAAAGCAGCGGATCGCTGTCCCAGCCCTGATTCAACTGGGCCGAGAACTGCCAGTTGGTGTTGGCGGTCGCGCTGCTCACTGCCACCGGCGCTTGCGCCCACAGGCGCAGCCCCAGCCCCAGCGCCGCGAAGGCGCCGCATGCCGGCCGGCGGTAGGCTCGCGGAAAAGGGAAGGCGCTCATGGGACGACGATGGTGTCATTGGGGCGCAGTTGGATGTTTTCCTTCGGCGCCCAGCCCAGACTCACGTCTTTGTAGTTGAAGTTGTAGCGGATCATGACGCCGTCGCTGCGGCGCCTGCGGATCAGATAAATCTTGCTGCCGTGCGCGAAATCGCGCAGCCCGCCGGCCTTGGCGATCGCGTCCAGCACCGTCATCGGATGGTCGAGGGCATAGCTGCCGGGCTTCTGCACCATGCCGAAGATGTTGTAACGCCGGCTTTCCGCC
>JAKAOE010000279.1 GCA_021823305.1 Acidobacteriota bacterium | reverse complement strand
GCGGGACGCTGCATCCGAATCAACGACCGGTGGCGATTATGTTTTGCCTGGCGGGACGGCGACGCCTACGACGTCGAGATTGTGGATTACCACTCGTGAAGGAGGAAGCCAATGGCGAGCAGGCTTGCGCCCGTGCACCCTGGTGAAATATTGCGGGAGGAGTTTCTAGCGCCGCTGGGGTTGAGCCAGAACGGGCTGGCGAGGGCGCTGCGCGTGCCGACGCCCCGGGTCGGGGAGATTGTGCACTGCCGCCGCGCGGTCACGCCGGACACGGCGCTGCGGTTGGCGCGGTTTTTTGGGACGAGCCCCGAGTTCTGGGTAAACCTGCAGGCCCAGCACGACTTGGACACGACGCGCCGGCGAGCCGAAGCGGATGTGCGACGCGAGGTGAAACCGTTGAAGGCGGCGCGGACCGCGGGGGCGGGTGGGCGCACCGGTTAGCGGCGTCCGCGGAGTGGCTCGGCCACCTTTTGCTTGCGCCGCCCTCCCGTTGCCACCCCAGAGCGCAAGCGCTCTGGGGACCCCGGCGTTGGTCGGGCTGTGGCCGTGCTTCGATCCTCGGCGACGGACGCCCGCTGGCGCTCAGAGCGTCTCCAAGTTGCCGCGTGCGGTGGTGCGAGAGGGGGGACTCGAACCCCCAGGCCCTTTCGGGCACCAGATCCTAAGTCTGGCGCGTCTGCCAGTTCCGCCACTCTCGCGCTTGCTGCTAACTGCTTATTGTACAGCCACTTGCCGCTGTTCCGGCAAGTCCTCGCCAACACCATCAAAACCGCCGGTGGCTCTTTTGGTGGCTGTTGGCATCTGGCCAACCGCCCCCTCCCGGCCCGGCTCGGCCTTGCCCCAGCCGTCCAGCAGCCGCACCGTGTCCAAGGTGTGCTGGGGTGCGAGATGGGCGTACCGGCAGGTCATGGCGATGGTTTTGTGCCCCATCAATTCTTGCACGGTGCGCAGCGGGGCTCCCGCCATCACCAGCCGGGAAGCAAAGCTGTGCCGCAGGCAGTGCCAGGTGAACTCCGGCATCCCGGCCAGCTTGCAGGCGGCGGCAAACCATTCGCGGGGCGTTTTCAGGGCGTGCCCGGCTTCGTAGCCGTGGCCGGAAGCCGCAGCCACCATCACCGGCCCCGAGCCCGTGCCACGGTCCCGCAGCGCCAACAGCGCCGCCATAGCGGTATCGTCCAGGGGCACGTAGCGGATGCTGCCGTTCGCGGATGCTGCCGTTCTTGGTCTTGGGAATGGTGATTTGCCGCCGCTCGAAGTCCACGCAATCCCACGTCAGGCGGTACTGCTCGCTCCGGCGCATGCCGGTGTGCAACGCCAGCCGGAGGGCAGGAAGCTCCGCCGGGAAGCGTTGCTCGATCACCGCCGTGAGCTTCAGTTCCTGATCGGCCGTGAGCCAGAGGATGCGCCCGCTGCTCTCGCGCTTGCGCCGCACCAGCCGCGCTGGATTGACGGCCAGCTTGCCGTTCTCAACTCCCAGCCGGTAGGCCAGCGAGATGAACGCTTGGTGGCGGTTGCGCGTGCCCGGCTGCCAATTCCGCTCCGTGGCCAGCCGGGACAGCACAGCCTCGATTTCCTGTGGCGTGACGGCGTCAGCCGGGCGGCTGCCCAGCGCCGCGCCCAGGACCGCAGCCCGCGAATCGGAGACGCGGTTCCTCTGGTGGTGCTCTCCGCCGTAGGTCAGCGCATCCTGAATCAGTTCCTCGAACAGGACGGAACGGCGGCGCAGCGTCTCCGGCAGCTTCTTGCCCTGCACGGCCTCGGTCTTGCGCTTGCGGTACAGCATCAGCGCCATGCCCTTGGTCCCGGCCTTCTCGCGCCGCCGCCGCCCGCCGGCATCAGCGTATCGCACCCACCAAATGCCCGAGCCCTTCACCTTCTCGTAGACGCCCTTCGGATGCGTGCTCATTGGGATGCCTCCTTCTTCGCGTGCTTGGGCGGCCTGCCGCCCAGCTTGCCGTACTCGCGCAGTCGCCGCCGGAACTCCGCCTCGCCCCAGCGCTGCTTCCTCGCCTGCACGCTCCGCTTGCCGAGCAGGCTGCCCGCTTCCGATGCTTTCGTGTTCATGCTCATACCATACCAAACGTTTGGTTAAGAATCAAGGGAGGGATCGCCATGCTTGGTGCTCATGCTTTCACCGCTTCGGTCAGCTTCTGGAACTGCTTCGTACTGGTTGCCGCCACTGCCGGGTTCGGCTGGAGCGTGTGGGCGCTGGTCCGGTTGGGCCGCAGCCGGTAGCACACGTTAAAGCATTGCGGCCGGTTGGCCGATTATCGCCATGAAGGGGTGTGCCATGATGAAGTCCCGATGCGTTGCCGTGGTGGCGCTGCTTTTCGGCGTCTTGCCAATGCTCGGTCGCGCGCAGACTGACAAGGCCGCTGCCCCAAGTCGGATGGAATCCAGCGGTAGTGCAAACGCGCTGGATGCGTATCTCGCCAAGCTCCAAGCGCAGCCGCCCCCCGCTCCCCCGCCGGACAAAAAGTTCGGAAAGGCGCTGCACAAAGCGGCCGATGCAACGCTCTCGGGGCGGTGCAAGGTGCTGTTTTCGTTGCTTCAACGGGACTCGCTCGGCAACGTCTATCAGGGTTTCACCCCGGAGGAGCTTGAATGGTTTGAGAACAAGGTCCAGAAAAAGTACCTGGACATCTGTTACGCTCCGCCAGCGCCAGAGGTGCGACTCGTGTTCGTGGTCACCGTGAGGGAGGACGTCTACCGCTCGTCGGTGGCTGTGCCGTACAGCTTTCCTTACGGGATTTACACCATGTCCCTAATGGAGCCGAGCAAAACCCGGACTTGGGTAGGCTCGGGTAAGGATATTCGCACGCTGCACGTCTTCCAGCAGCGCGGGATCTACCACGCGATGTACGGGATTCGCAAGTTTGGTTGGGGCAAAGGCAAGCACCCGATCCGAACCCTAATTCAGGAGGCTATGAAGTGGATTGCCGCTGGCGGCCTAAGCGGTCCGCTCCAGAGCTATTCCAGGCCCAACCTGTGAGGGCTGCTGCCGCACGCGCTGCGAGGTGAAGCGTGTTTGCTTTCGTTATCTGGGCTGTGGGGCTATGGATCCTGCTCTGGCTGGCGCGGATGAACGTTGCACTGATTGCGGTGCTTTTCGACGGTGACCACTGGTTTTTGGGATTTGCCGTTGCGGTGGCATCGGTGTTCGGCTGGCTGGCGCTGATTGCCGCCATCCTCTGAGTCTTCCGTTGCCGCCGGGGCTAGAAGCCGCGGTAGGTCCAGGGCTCGCCGGGCTTGGCTTGCCGCTCGGCGGGTTGGGCGGCGGCCGGGGCGGGCGGCAGCGCCGGGGGCGGTGCCGGGGGTTCCGGCCCGGCCGCCGGCCGGGGACCGCCGCTCATCCAGGCGGGCAGGATGATCGTCACCGGCTCGCCGGCCTTGCCGCGCGCCAGGATGGCGTCCGCCGCTTCGAGCGTCGCCCGCACCTCGCGCAGGGCGGCGGCCGCGCCCCGGTAATCGCCCTGCCGCTCCAGCTTCGCCACCAGGTCCCACGCCTTCGCTTGCACGCGCGCCATGCCCTCCAGCACCGAATCCCCCACGGCAAGCTCGCGCTTCTCCGCCGCCCGGAGAAGGGCTGTTCCGGCGTGCGCCTTGTGCCGGGCCAGGGCCGCCGGGGAGATGCCGTGGTGCGCCGCTATGCTCCGCAACGGGGTTCCCGCCGCCAGCGCCGCATCCAGCTCTTTGCGCTGAGCGTGGGAGCAGGCTTTGCAGGTTCGCGGCATGCGTTCAGCAATCCCCCGCGGGCGCATGATCCGGCGCGGATTGGGCCGGCCGCGGCGGCAGCCGCGAAGGGATGAATCGAAATGAGTCAGTCTCGCGGGTCATGGCACCTCCCTCACGTCCGGCAGACGCTGCCGGCCGCGCCAGCGGTGAACCAGCTTGCGGCAGCGAACAGCCTCATCTCTCAGGGATCGGTAAGCGCCACGAGCGACGTCGTCACCTCCTCTCCCGATTTCCTGTTATCGCTGGGTGGAGCCGGCATCGGGTTCCAGA
>JAKAOE010000278.1 GCA_021823305.1 Acidobacteriota bacterium | reverse complement strand
GCCCGAGAACGCCGAAGTCGCCATGATCCCGCAGAACACCGTCCGGCTCGAGGGCAAGGACGCCGAGCAGATGGTCAAGCTGCTCGAAGCCATCGACGAGTCCGAGGACGTCACCCACGTCTACTCCAACTTCGACATGGACGAAGCCCTGATCAACCAGGCCTGACCGCTCCTTAGGGCTCCGTACAGCGCGACGCCACCGGCCGGGCCGCATCGATCACTAGCACCGGCATCGGGCTTTTCGCCGGCACCAGGCGCAGGCCGAGCTTCCGTCGTAGCATTACCGACAGCGGCGGGCGCCGGTTGTGTTCGATTCCAGCCGGTGCTCCCACCCGCGGAGAGAACTTCAGCGTGATGTCGTATTTCCCTGTCAGCCCGGTGCGGTCGAGCACCGGTCGGCCGAAGTAAGCATTTTCGCCGAGCGCCATGGCCAGTTCCCCCATGGTCACGTTCCGCCCGGTAAATTGCGTCCAGCCGGCGTCGCTGTCGGGCGGGCTCGTCTTGGCTGCCGTTGACGGCGTGAGCGTCGCGCCCTTGCGGTCCTGCTCGAGCAGCAGCACGGACCGGGGCTTGTGCTCAAAGTGGTAGCGCAAATCGAAACATCGGACGAGCAGCTTCTGCAGCGACCGTTTCTGCTCCGCTGCGTCGGCGGGCGCGCCCATGGTCGCCTGCACATCGAACAAATCCGAACCGATCCATCCCGGACCCTTCACCTGATACGGTGCCAAGCTAAACGACCACCAAATCAGGTCGTGCAGCGTCGCCGCCTGAATGTCCAGCAACTGTGGGTCGGAAACCCAGCGATGAAAGACGGTCGAACCCTGCTTGTCGCGGCTCACTACCGCCGCGTGGAACGGCCCGCGATCGCGCCCGGAGCGGGCCTGAGCGGCTGCTCCGGCCGACGTCATCGCGGCAGCCGCTAGGGCCGCCGCGATAACGCAGAGCGCGTACTTCGAAGCCGAGCAATGAGTCATGGGCACTGCCCACCCGAATCAGCGCTCAACGGGCGGTCTGGACCGGGCCGGCAGCGGTTTGGCGCCGCGGCTGGGTTCGGCACTTGATGCCGGGTGGCTTGGCGGAATCGCTTGGCACTCCTGGTCGGCGCACGGTCCGGCCGGGCAGCCCTCATCGGTGCATTTGGTGTTTTGGTTGTCGCAGTATTCCTCGATGGTGGTCCCTTGGCAGCGGTAATTTATCAACGGCACAGATCCTTCCGCAGACCGCAGGGTCACACGGCCCCGATACACAAATTTGGCCGGTGCCATCTCCCCGCAGGGCAGAATCTTCGCTTTTGCCAACGCCGGTTCACCCGGCGTAAACGAGCCCCTACCCGCGTGGTCATAGGACCACGTCGAGCCGTCGGCATAATGTACCGCGAGCACGCCGAGGCGGATTTCCTTTAGTCGGCCGATCCCGGCCGGCAGCCCGGGATCCGGTGTCGGCATGATGTCGAGAGAAACGGTCGAGGCGCCGCCGGCCGGAACGTCCGCACGCCGTAGGAACGGCCCAGCCAAGGCGGGGTGATCAAGGTTCGCCCCGGAGAAGACGTCGACACCGAAGTCGACGTCGACAACCCGCTTGCGCGAGCGATTCGTGATCATGACGGTCGAGTAGTAAAAGCTCCCGTTCGTCGTTGCGGACGTGATAGCAAGGGGCGCACCGGGCTCGCCAACGGCGATCCCGACTCCGAACTGCGCCGCCGCAAGCACCGTAAGCGAACAAGCGATGAGTATGACGCGGAGAGGGCGGCCACTCCGACTGACGTGCCGATTAAGTACGTCTGCTACGCGCATTTCAACCTCCTCACGTTAGGTCCCGGCGCCCCGCGCGCCATAGCGTCTCGGCTACGGGCGGGCAATGCTCACAACAAGACTAATCGCGCCGTGCGCCAACCTGCAATGGCAAACTCTGGACAAAAGCTGCCTTTCGCAGACACCTCCTGCGTGCCGGTAGCCCATGCGCCGGCCCCACCGCTCCATGCGTGCGTTGTGCCCCCTACCGTAAGCCCGCAACCGGCGGGCAGCTGGCCAGCCGACGCCGGTAGGCCGAGGGCGTCAGAGAGTGAGCGGCCCCGAACGCCCGCTCGAAGGATTTCGTGCAGCCGAAGCCCGCCTCTGCCGCCACCTCCTTCACCTCCCTCGCTGGATCCCGTAGCAGTTCCTCGGCGCGTTGTATGCGGAGGCGGCGCAGATAATCCGGCAAGCTCACGCCTACCTCGCGCCGGAAAGCCCTGCATAAGTGTGCCGGCGTCAGCCCAACGCGGGCGCTGATCAGCCGCGGCGAAAGCGCCGAGCAGCAATATTCGGCATTGCAGATCGCGAGCGCGCTGGCCACGCGCGGGCCCAGGCGCGAGGCGAAGCCAGGATGCCTGGCCGCGACCGGTTTCTTTCGCACCTGCGCGGGGTCGCGCCCCGCGACGCTCGGCTCCCCCCCGCCGTAAGGTCCGCCACGCCGCTGCACGCCTCTATTCTGTCAGGTAAAATCGACAATATTGCTACGGGCGACACCCCGCGGCGGTAGCGCCCCGATCATTCCCAACGGGCATGCAGTCCGCCGCATTGGGCTGTCGGGATCCCCCCACACCCGAACGCGCAATCCGGTCGGGGAACCGAAGCAAGGGCTGAGCCAACGTGCGGCTACCGCTCTAGTATTTTGGCACCGTCGGATCGACCTCGTCCGACCACGCCAAGATTCCGCCTTTCAGGTTGCGCAGCCGCGTGAACCCCGCCTCGCGCAGCAGCCGCGCCGCCTTCATCGAGCGCACCCCGGAGCGGCACTGGGCCACGATGTCGGCCTTGCGGTCGAGCTCGTGCAGCCGCTTCTCCAGCTCGCCCAGCGGGATCAGCACCGCGCCCGGAATGCAGGCGATCGCGACTTCGTGCGGCTCGCGCACGTCGAGCACCAGCGGCGGCGCCGCGCCGCGCAACTCCTCCGCCAATTGGCGCGCGCCGATCTCGATTATCTCAGCGGCCTCCGCCGCTGCGGCCGGCGCCGGCGCCTCCTCGCCCCGGATGCCGCAAAACTCCTGGTAATCGATCAACTCGCGGATGCTCGGGTTCGCGCCGCACACCGGGCACTCCGGGTTCTTGCGCAGCTTCAGCTCGCGGAAGCGCATCCCCAGCGCGTCGAACAGCAGCACGCGGTTCTTCAGCGGCTCGCCGATGCCGGTGATCAGCTTGATCGCCTCGGTCGCCTGGATCAGCCCCATCAGTCCGGGCAGCACGCCCAACACGCCGCCCTCGGCGCAGCTCGGCACCAGCCCCGGCGGCGGCGGCTCGGGATACCAGCAGCGGTAGCAGGGGCCGTCCGGCAGCGCCAGCACCGAAGCCTGGCCCTCGAAGCGGAAGATGCTGGCGTAGACGTTGGGAATCCCGCTGAGCACGCAGGCGTCGTTCACCAGGTAGCGGGTGGGGAAGTTGTCGGTGCCGTCGACCACCAGGTCGTAGCCGCGCAGGATCTCCAACGCGTTCTCGCTGGTGAGCTTGGTCTCGTAACCGACGATCTCGACTTCGGGGTTGATGCCGCGCAGCGTTTCGCGCGCCGACTCCAGCTTGGGTCGGCCCACGTCGGCGGTGGAGTGGATCACCTGGCGCTGCAGGTTGGTGAAGTCGACCACGTCGAAGTCCACGATGCCGATGGTCCCCACGCCCGCCGCCGCCAGGTACAGCCCCACCGGTGAACCTAGTCCGCCCGCGCCGACGGTGAGCACGCGGGCGGCTTTGAGCTTGCGCTGCCCCTCGATCCCAAACTCCGGGATGAGTAGGTGGCGGCTGTAGCGCAGAATCTCGTCGTTGCTGAGATGGGAAGCGAGCGTGGATGCCATGGAATACACCTCGGGGCCGCGCCCTCATGCGCAGCCGATTACATTGCCTGGGAATGAACGGGGAGAGCGAACCGCGGGGCCGCGGTCAACAACAACATCGCGCGGCGGAGCCGCCGGCGACGGAGGGGACGATGGTGAGGGTGTCGGTCGGCTGCACGGGGGTTTGTCCCCTGCCAGTATAGC
>JAKAOE010000277.1 GCA_021823305.1 Acidobacteriota bacterium | reverse complement strand
TTCCGATCTTACCAGGAGTGCGCCAGGGTGACCAACATGCGCGTCAGGCTGTCCAGATCGCGCGTGGCGATGACTTCGCCGGGGGAGTGGGAGTAGCGCAGGGGCCAGCCGATGGGGAGGGCGATGGCGCCGTAGGGGACGAAGGCGGAGGCGTCGGTGCCGCCGCCGGTGGCGCCGATCTGCACGGGGATATGCGCCGCGCGGGCGATGGACTGCAGGCGGCGGGCGAGCGGCCAGGGGGTGATGGAGGCGTCGTCGACGGCGCGGATGACGATGCCGTGGCCGAGCGGGGCGTCGGCGAAGCGGTGGGATTCGAGCGGGGAATCGGAGCTGACGAAGGTGTCGATGGCGAAGACGTAGTTGGGCGTGCGGCCGCCGGCGGCGAGGCGTTTGGCCAGCGCCTTGGCGCCGTCCAGGCCGACCTCCTCGCCCACCGACCAGGCGAGGGTGATGTCGCGGCCGGGGACGTGGGGACCGAGGCGCCAGGCGGCGGCGATGAGCGAGGCGTCGCCGACGCGGTCGTCGAAGGCGCGGGCGGTGGCGCGGTCGCCGAGCAGCGCGCGGTATTTTTTCGGGATGGTGACCGAGTCGCCGACCGCGATGCCCAGCGCGGCGGCCTCGGCGGCGGAGCGGGCGCCGACGTCGGCGCGGAAGGGCGGACGCTGGCGGCGGAGATGGAAGCCGGGCTCGCGCCAGCCGGCGGGCAATTCCATCACGCCGGGACGCATGCCGGTCGCGGTGTGGACCAGCATGGGGTGGCCGAGGTAGTAGTCGAGGTCCATGCCGCCGCGCGGGCGCAGGAGCAGGGCGCCGTCGGGGGCGATGGACTGGACCTCGAAGCCGACCTCGTCGGTATGGGCGATGAACAGGATCTTGGCGGCGTGGGGGCCGGAGTCGCCCCAATGCAGGATGAGGTTGCCGTCCTCGTCGGTGATGGGGTGGGCCCAGGGCGGCAGCAGGGCGCGCACCGCGCGGCGCACCGGCGCCTCGTGCGGATCCACGCCGTAGAGCGGGGTCAGCGCCTGCAGGATCTGGGTCGGCGTGGGCTCGACGGCGGGACGCGCCGGCGTGGGCGGCGGGGCGAGATTCCCGGGCCGGGGCAGCGCGGGCGCGGCCGGCGGCTGATGCAGCGCGGCTGCGAGGCGCTGGATCAGGGCGGCGTAGGCGTGGCCGCTGATGAAGGCGGCGGGGGTGCCGAACCAGGCGACGGGGAGGGTCCAGTGGTCGGTGACCTGGGAGCGGAGCGCCCGGTTGAGGGGCTGGCCGGCCGGGCCGACGTAGATGACCTGGTCCCAGGGTGGCGCGCCGGCGGGACGCTCGAGAACCCGCGCGAGGCCGCGATTGCCGGTCCACTCCTGGGTGAGGAAGGCGACCTCGAGGCTGCCGGTGAGGCGGGCCGGATCGAAGTGGCGCAGCAGGTGCACCAGGGCGGCGGCGCCGAAGCGGTCGCCGATGGAGAGCGCGGCCAGTTGCCCGCGGCCGAGGACGTACAACCGCCGGTCGAGCGCGACCGGGCTGAGGATGCGCACGCCGGCGCGGCGCACCTGGGCGGCGGAGGAGGCGCCGATGTCGACGTAGAGGTTGTCGAGGTCGTCGGGGTTGGGGGGTTGCAGGCGCCCGGGCTGGAGGTGGATCGAGAGGCCCGACATCACGCCGTTGAGGGCGGCGCCGGAGGTGGTGATCACCTTGAGCGGCTGGGCGTTGGCAAGCGCGTTGAACAGCGGCAGGCGCGCGTGGGTGGGCAGGCGCTGCAGACGGAGGTAGCCGCCGGGGGTGATGGCGGTGACCACGTAGCCGGGCTCGTCGAGGCCGGTGACCAGGAGGCGGCGGGGCGCGCCCGAGCCGATCCGGACAATGACGTTGTTGAGGTTGTCGCGGATGGGGTTGAAGGCGGCGAGCTCGTTGGCGATGTGGCGGGCGAGCGCGCCTTCGTAGCCGGGGATGGCGGGCGTGGCGACGTAGTCGCGCAGGTCCTGGGCCAGCGAGCCGGGAACGGTTTGGGCGAGGGCGGTTGCGGCGAGAAGGCAGAGGGCGAAGGCGAGGCGACGCATTGCGGATAGGGTAGCAGGGAGTTGTCAGTTTTCAGTTGCCGGCTCCCGGGAGCCTGCGGCCAAGCGTGGCGGGGGATACTGGGGCATGAGGATTCGGGTTGCGGTGGTGGTTGCGCGGCGGCAAGTGGCGGGCGGTTTCGGCACAGGAAAATGCGGTAAAATGAACTCGACTAGTCGGCACGACCAGTTCGGGGACGGGCGATGAAGACGATTGGAATCTATGAAGCGCGGACGAAGTTCGCGGAGCTGGTGGACGAGGTGGCGCGGGGAACGACGGTGACGATCACCCGCCGCGGGAAGGCGGTTGCGGTGCTGAGTGCGCCGCCGCGGCGGGACGAACGAAAGTTGCGCCAGGTCGTCAAGGAGATGCTGGAGTGGCGCGACAAGCATGGCCCAACACTCGGTAAGGACGTGACGCTGCGGGAGCTGATTGAAGAAGGGCGGCGCTTTTAGGTGGCCGAGTTCGTCCTGGACGGCTCGGTCGCCCTGGCGTGGTACTTCCGCGATGTGGTTAACGCTTACGCGATGGCGGTGTTGGACCACTTGCCTGGCGCGCGGGCTCTGGTCCCCGCAGTCTGGCCTCTGGAGATCGGCAATGGCGTGCTGAGCGGCGAGCGCCGCGGGCGCAGCACGGAAGCGCAAGCGGAGCGCTGGCTCGGGTACCTGCTTGGCATGCCCATCACGGTAGACGCGCGTGGTGTCGCAGACCTCTGGGGCGAGGTGCTGGGTCTGGCTCGGCGGTTCGGACTGTCGGCGTACGATGCCGCGTATTTGGAATTGGCGCTGCGGCGCGACCTGCCGTTGGCGACGCTGGACCGGCGGCTGCAAGAGGCGGCGGCGGCGGCGGGGGTGGCGGCCTATCGGCCGGGCCGCGCTTAGCCCTGCATCGCGGCGAGGGTGGCGGCGAGGAGGGCGTCCGGGCCGAGCGAGGCGTTGAGCAGGAGGTGGTAGCCGTGGCGGTCGGGCCATTCCTGTTGGAAGTAATGGCGGATGTAGGCGGCGCGGTCGTGGTCCATGCGATGGAGCAGGGCTTCGGCGGCGGGGCGGTCCATGCCCTGGGCTTCGAGGCGGCGAAGGCGCCAGGCGAAGGGGGCATAGAGGAAGACGTGGAAGGCGTCGGGATGGCCGCGCAGGATGTGGTTGCCGCCGCGGCCGACGAGGATGCAACTGCCGGCGGCGGCGAGGTCTTCAATGACGCGGGCGGTCCAGTGGGCCATGAGGTCGGCGTCGGGGCCGGAGACGGGAACGGTGGCGGGGCCCTTTTCGCCGGCGGCGGACCAGAGACCCTTGCCGATGCGGTGCAGCCAGTGTTCCACGCGTTCGTCGGCCTGGCGGCAGGCGGCGGGATCGAATTGGGCGGCGCGGGCGACCTCGTCAATTAGCTCGCGGTCGAAGAGCTTCCAGCCGAGCTTGCCGGCGAGGGCACGGCCGAAGTCGCCGGAACCACAGCCGAACTCGCGGCCAATGGTCAGGGTTTGGTACTGCATGCGGCCTCCAAACGGTCGGCGTCGGGATCGGTGCGTTCCTCGGGGAGGAGCTCGACGGGAGGCTCAAGGCCGAGGGTGCGTGCGAGAAGGAAATGCAACTGGCGGACGCCTTCGGTGAGCGAGGCGGGGCCGGGCTGCAGGATGTAGGTGGACTTGATCTCGAAGATGGCATCGCGGCGGACGGCGGCGATGGCGTCCCAGCCGGGGCGGGCGCGGATGGCGCGCTTGTTGACCTTCTGGCCGCACCAGGAGGCGAGGATGACGTCGGGATCGCGGGGAATGACCGCCTCGGGCGGGATGATGCGATCGCGCGCGGATGGCTGGCGCGCCAGCTCGGGAAAGACGGGTTCGCCGCCGGCGATGCCGATCAGCTCCTCGACCCAGCGGATGCCGGTGATGAGTGGGTCCTTCCATTCCTCGAACAGGACGCGGGGGCGCCGGGAGAAGCGGGCGGCGGAGCGGGAGACCGGA
>JAKAOE010000276.1 GCA_021823305.1 Acidobacteriota bacterium | reverse complement strand
TCCTCGAGCGCGAGGGCGCGCAGGTGATCGTCGAGCCCATCGCCACCTGGGTGGCGTACATGATCCACCAGGTGCGGCTCAACGCGATCGCGCGCCGCCAGCTGGATGCGCCCTTCCCCAAGGCCACCTGGCGCCAGCCGCTGCGGCTGCTGCGCAACGAGCTCAAGTTCCGGCAGAAGTGGCTGGCGCTGGTGGTGGGCGAAGCGCTCTGGTGCCGCTTCTACCACCGCGTGACGCGCCGGTTGGGCGGCATCACGCATCATCTCGTGCCGCAGAAGGATCTGGCGCGCATGGCGGCGCCCTTCTACAACAACCTGGCGCGCGGCGGCGAGGGCCATCTCGAGGTCGGCAAGAACGCCTACTACACCGCGCGCAAGCTCTGCCACATGGTGCTGGGGTTGAAGCCCTTCGGCTGCATGCCCTCCTCGCAGTCCGATGGCGCGCAGTCGGCGGTGGTGGGGCAGTTTTCCGACATGATCTACCTGCCCATCGAGACCAGCGGTGAGGGCGCGGTCAACGCCCACAGCCGGGTGCAGATGGCGCTGGGCGAGGCCAAGATGAAGGCCAAGGCGGAGATGGAGCAGGCGCTGCGGCGCTCCGGCACGACCTTGGTCGAAGTCCGGGCTTACGTCGCCGGGCACCCCGAGCTGCGCCGCCCCTTCTACCGCGTGCCCCGCGCCGCGGGCGTTGCCGGCACGGCGGCGCAGTTCGTGTTGCACGTCGGCCGGCGTATGCGCCGCCCGCATGCGGGCTGGAACCCGCGCTCCAAGCGCGCCGCGGCCGCGGCCTGAGGCGGGGTGCATGCCGCAACTGCTGATCGGCCTGGATGTCGGCTCAACCACGGTGAAGGCGCTCGCCGCCGACGCCGCCACCAACCAGATCGTCTGGCGCGACTACCAGCGCCATGAGACCAGGCAGCCGGAGAAGGTGCTCGAATTCCTGCGCCGGCTGGAGACCGAGGCCGGATTGAGCGCCGGCCGCGACCGCATCTTCTTGACCGGCTCCGGCGCCGGGCCGCTGGCGCTGCTCCTCGGCGCCAAATTCGTGCAGGAAGTCACCGCGGTGGCGCTGGCGGTGGAACATCTCCATCCCGAGGTCTATTCCGTCGTCGAGCTGGGCGGCCAGGACGCCAAGATCATCGTCTTCAAGGACGACGAGCAGAGCGGGCGCAAGAAAAAGATTCCTTCGATGAACGACAAGTGCGCCGGCGGCACCGGCGCCGTGATCGACAAGATCAACGCCAAGCTCCACATCCCGCCCGATGAGCTCTGCAACCAGGGCTACCACGGCATCAAGCTGCATAAGGTGGCGGGCAAGTGCGGTGTCTTCGCCGAAACCGACATCAACAGCCTGCAAAAAACCGGCACGCCCAACGACGAGCTCATGGCCTCGCTCTTCGAGGCCATCGTCCTGCAGAACCTGAGCGTGCTCACCCGCGGCAACACGCTGCGCCCGCACGTGCTGCTGCTGGGCGGGCCCAACTCCTTCATCCGCGGGTTGCGCGAGGCCTGGCAGGCCAACATCCCGCGCATCTGGCAGGAGCGCAAGGTGGCGACGCCGCCCGGCGCCCGGCCCGAGGATCTGATCCGCGTCCCCGACAACGCGCAATACTACGCCGCCCTGGGCGCGATCGCCTTCGGCCGCGACGAGGAGCCCGACGTCGGCGTCTACGCCGGCACGGCCGCGCTGCTCGATTATCTCGACGCCGGCCGCCGCCGGGAGAAGCTCAAGAGCGGCGGCAGGGGCTTGGTCGAAAACCCGGACGAGCTTGCCGGCTTCCGCCAACGCTTCTACCGCCAGCCCTTCGTCCCGCCGGCGTTCCCGGCGGGCGCGGCGGTGCGGGGGTTCATCGGCTTGGACGGCGGCTCGACCTCGACCAAGGCGGTGCTGCTCGACGACCGGCGCCAGGTGCTGGCCAAGGTCTACCAGCTCTCCAAGGGCAACCCCATCCAGGACACGATCGAGGTCATCGGCGGCCTGCGCGCCAAAGTGGAGGCGGACGGCGCCCGGCTCGATGTTCTGGGCGTGGGCACCACCGGCTACGCCAAGGACATCCTGCGCGACGTGCTCCACGCCGACGTGGCCCTGGTCGAGACCGTGGCGCACACCGAGTCGGCGATGCTCTTCTACGAGGACCCGCACGTGATCGTGGATGTCGGCGGGCAGGACATCAAGCTGATCGTGCTCAAGGACGGCCGGGTCAAGGATTTCAAGCTCAACACGCAGTGCTCGGCCGGCAACGGCTACTTCCTGCAATCCACCGCCGAGGGCTTCGGCATTCCGGTCGAGCGCTACGCCGACATCGCCTTCGCCGCCGGCAGCATGCCGGTCTTCGGCTACGGCTGCGCCGTCTTCATGCAGTCCGACATCGTCAGCTTCCAGCGCCAGGGCTGGCGCGCCGAGGAGATCCTCGCCGGGCTGGCGGCGGTGCTGCCCAAAAACGTCTTCCTCTACGTCGCCGCCATCCCCAACCTGGCGGCGCTGGGCTCGCGCTTCGTGCTCCAGGGCGGAACCCAGAACAACCTCGCGGCGGTGAAGGCGGAGGTGGATTTCATCCAGTCCAGCTTCCGCGGCGCGCAGGCGCCCGAGATCATCGTGCACGAGCACTGCGGCGAATCCGGCGCCATCGGCGCCGCGGTCGAGGCGCTGCGCCTGTGGCGCCGCGGCCGCCGCACCAGCTTCATCGGCCTCGACGCGGTCGCCGCGATCGCCTACCGCACCACCCGCAACGAGGCCACCCGCTGCTACTTCTGCAAGAACAACTGCCTGCGCACCTTCATCGACGTGCAAACGGGCGCCGCCGCCGCGCCGGGCGCGTGGCTCGATCCCGCGGCGCTGGCGGCCAAGCCCGCCGCCGGCTTCCAGTCCAAGGTGCCGATGCAGGCGGGCGAGCAGCGGCTGATCATCGCCACCTGCGAAAAGGGCACGGTCGAGGAGCTGGGCGCGATGAAGGACATCAAGGCCTCGCTCGACGCCCTGCGCGCCGCCCACCCCAACTTCGTCGAGCTGGCCGCGCACGAGGCCTTCCGCATGCGTCCGGTCGAAAACGTCGCCGACCCCCTGCCGCGCCGCGCCTGGGGCGCGGCGGCGAAGCAGCGCGCCCTGCTGCAAGGGGCGCGCGGCCAGGTGCGCGTCGGCATCCCGCGCGTGCTCAACGCCTACGTCTACGCGCCCTTCTACAACGGCTATCTGCAGGCGCTGGGAGTGAAGCCGGAAAATATCGTCTACTCCGACTACACCAGCCCCGAGCTCTACCGCGCCGGCGCCGGCCGCGGCGCCATCGATCCCTGCTTCCCCGCCAAGATCGGCGTGGCCCACGTCCACAATCTGCTGGCGGTCAAGCACGCCAAGCAGCCGCTGGACGCCATCTTCTTCGCCATGGTGGACGTGCTCCACACCCCGCTGACGCATCTCACCGGCTCCAACGCCTGCCCCACCGTGACCGCGACCCCGGAAACCGCCAAGGCCGCCTTCATCAAGGAGTCCAACCTGTTCGCCGAGGCCGGCGTGCGCTTCCTCGGACCGGTGCTCAACTTCGCCGACCGGCGGCTGCTCGGCGCGCAACTGCACGCCGCCTTCGCGCCGCTGCTCGGCCTGGGCGGGGAGGAAAACGAGCGCGCCGTGGCCGCGGGCCTGGCGGCGCTGGCCGACTATGAGCGCGAGATGCGGCGCAAGGCGCGCGCCACGCTCGACCAGCTCGAGCGCGAGGACCGCATCGGCCTGGTCATGCTGGGCCGCCCCTACCATCACGACCCCGGCCTGAATCACGAAATCCTGGGCGAGTTCTCCAAGCTCGGCTACCCGGTGTTTTCGCAATCGCTGCTGCCGTTGGACCAGGACCTGCTCGAGCGTCTCTTCGGCGACGAGGTGCGCGCCGGCGTGATCCGCGGGCCGCTCGATATCGCTGACGTGTGGAAGAACTCCTACTCCGCCAGCACCAACCAGAAGATCTGGGCGGCGAAGTTCACCGCCCGCCACCCCAACTTGGTGGCGCTCGAACTCTCGAGCTTCAAAT
>JAKAOE010000275.1 GCA_021823305.1 Acidobacteriota bacterium | reverse complement strand
GGCCATCAGAACAGGTGCTCCCTCTCTCTTTTCTCTACTCCGCATATTTTATAGCTACTTCACCCGTTCCAGATACGTGCCTTCGGCGGTATTGACGCGGATTTTCTCGCCGGTTTCGATAAACGGCGGCACCTGAACGACTAAGCCGGTCTCCAGCGTGGCGGCTTTTGTGACGTTGCTCACAGTCGCGCCTTTGAGGCCGGGCTCGGTCTCGGTGATTTCGAGGTCGACCGTCTGCGGCAGCTCCACCGACACCGGCTTGCCTTCGTAGAATTCGATCTTGATGCGCAGATTGGGGATGAGGTAGCTGACGGCGTCGCCCAGCGTGTCGCGGGTGAGGTGGGTCTGCTCGTAGTTCTCGGTGTTCATGAAGTAGAAGGCATCGCCGTCGTTGTAGAGGTACTCCATCTCGAGCTCATCGAGGGTGGCGCGCTCGATGCGGTCGTCGGAGCGGAAGCGATGCTCGATCATGGTGCCGGTGCGCAGGTTGCGGATCTTGGCCTGGACGAAGGCGCGCAGGTTGCCGGGGGTGCGGTGGGTGATGCTGAAGACGCTGTACAACTCGTTGTCGTGGATGATAACCATCCCCGGACGCATCTGATTGGCGGAAAATGCCATGGCTGACGGACTCCTCGCTATTGGAAAAAGGCGGCGGCCCGGCCGCGGTGCGGCGCATGCGGCACGGGCGCGGTCGCGCGGATGAAGGTCAATTATGCCATGCGCGGTGGCGCGGCGTCAGGCGAAGGGATTGCGGATGGACATGCCGCGGATTTGGCGTCCGTGCTGCAGGTCCTCGCTCAGGATCCAACTGCAGCCGGCGGCCGCGGCGGTCGCAACGATGAGCGCATCCCAAAAGGCGAGGCCGTCGGTCACGGCGCAATCGATCGCGTCGAAGACCGTCGCCGGATGCACGTTGACAACGTCCAAGGCTTGCATCGCCCGCAGCGAGTCCTTCGCGGCGAGCGGATCCATCCCCAGCTTGCGCGTCGCGACTGAATAGAACTCCTGCATCACTTGGGTGGAGATCACTCCCCGGCGCTCGCGCCGGGCTTCCTCAATCACTTGGCGGCTCCGCCGCGCCTTCGCCACATCACGCGGGTCGTGCGCGTAAAGGAACAGGTTGGAATCGAGGAACGCCCTACCGCCCACGCTCATGCGCTTCTTCCCGATTCCATCTCCACGCCCTGGTATCGACCGGATGAGCCGCCCAAACGCGGCGAAACTCGCGAATCGCAGCCTCCGGGTCGGCGTCGACCGTCCGCGACAGCAACTCCCGCACCAGGCGATTGAGCGTGGTCTGATGGCACGCCGCGTAGGCGCGCGCCGCCTTGAGCAGCTCTTCGTCCATCGAAAGCGTGACGTTCTTCACCTGCTGCAAGCTTAGCACACAGTCTATGTGCACACAGCTAGCACAGCCATTGCAGACCGTAAAGATGTGTAGATAATCGAGGCATGGGAAAGCCTAGCGACTTGCTGCAGGGCACGCTGGAGATGCTAGTGCTGCGCACGCTGGAGAACGGTCCGCAACACGGCTGGGCGATCGCGCGCCGGATCCAACAAACATCGGGCGATGTCCTGCAGGTGCAGCAGGGCTCGCTCTATCCGGCGCTCCACCGCCTGGAGCGGATGGGAGCGGTTACGGCCACATGGCGGCCAAGCGAGACCGGACGGCAGGCCAGGTTTTACAGCCTCACGCCGGCCGGAGAGCGGCGACTGGAAAAGGAGCGGGCGCAGTGGCGGCGCCTGTCGGCCGCAGTCGACCTGGTGATCGAAGGGGCCAAGGCATGAGGAAGCGGCGCGAGCGCGAGATGGAGCGCGAGATGCGGTTTCACCTCGAACGCGAGGCGGTGGAGCGCCGGGCGGAGGGCGCGGGCGAGGCGGAGGCGCGGCGCGCGGCGGCATTGGCGTTCGGCAGCGTGGAGGGGTGGAAGGACGAAGCGCGAGCGGCACGCGGCGGCTGGAGTGAGTTGTGGTGGCGCGATGCGCGGCTGGCCTGGCGCGGCCTGCGGCGCGCACCCGGGTTCGCGTTGCTGGCGGTGACGGTGCTGGCGCTGGGCATCGGCGCGAACACGGCGATGTTCAGCGTGGTGCAGGCAGTGCTGCTCAACCCGCTGCCCTACGCGAATCCGCAAGGGCTGATGTACATTGGCAGCGTGTACCGGCACCGTGCGGCCGGACCTGAAGGCTCCCTTTCGTACCCCGATTTTCTTGATGTGCGGCGTACGCCGGGCGTTGGCCGGATGGCCGCGTACGCGACGGGGGGCATCCCCGTAACCGGCATCGCGCGGCCTGAGCGTGTGCCAGCGGCAGCAGTCTCAACCGGGCTGTTCGACCTACTCCACGTGCGCCCGGAGGCTGGCCGCGCGTTTCTGCCTGGCGATGGCCGGCCGGGCGCGCTCGCAGGCGCCGACCCGATTGTTCTGAGCGATGCGCGAGCGCGGGAGTGGTTTGGTGGCGCGCAGGCGGCTCTCGCGAAGAAGCTCACGCTGAACGGACAGCCAGGCGTCGTTATCGGAGTGATGCCTGCGGGCTTTCAGTTTCCGCTGGATCAGCCCGAAGACCTGTGGGCGACGTTTTCGCCGTTCGTGTCCGGCACGCGGTTGCAGGGACGGCGGGGAGCCCGTTGGGTCAGTGCAATCGTCCGGCTGGAGCCAGGCGAAACGCCGATGGCCGCACGCCAAAGGCTGGGGGAGACGGCCGCGCGGCTCAGGCACACACATCCGGTCAGCGACGCGGACCGCAGCCTGTCGCTGACGCCAATGCTGAGCGAGTACACCGGGCGTAGCCGGCCGGTACTATGGCTGCTGCTGGCGGCGACCGGCAGCGTGCTGCTCATCGCGTGCTTGAACGTTGGTGGGCTGCTTCTGGCGAGAGGCGCGCGGCGGAGGCCGGAGTTTGCGCTGCGCTTTGCGTTGGGTGCGAGTCGCGGCGCTGTGTTGCGCCAGCTGACGTGCGAAGGCGGACTGCTCGGATTATTGGGCGCGGGCGCGGGATTGGGCGTGGCGCAACTGGCACTTGCGGCGCTCCTCCGCCTCGCGCCGCAGGACGTCGCGCGGCTAGGCGAGGCGCGACTGAACGTGCCGGTGCTGCTTTTCACGCTGGCGACAGGCGTCGCCGCGGGGGCGGCCTTCGCGCTGTTGCAGGCGGCGTCGCTGGTGCGGGCACAGGCGCGGCGGAGGCTGGGCCGGGAGGTCGTCGCCAATGGCCGGGGCGCTCCCGGCGGGGGGCAGGGATGGCGGCGGGGTGTCCTGATCGCTCAGTTTGGCTTGACCCTGGCGGCGCTGTTTGTGGCGGGCCTGCTGCTGCACAGCTTCCAGCGGCTGGCGGCCGCGCCGCTGGGATTCGCGCCCGGACACATCCTGACGGCGACGGTAAGCCTCCCGGAGCGGCGATACCCGACGCCGGGCGGATGGGCGAATTTTTTTGGCCGGTTGACGGTCCAATTGGGGGAGCGGGCGCCTGTCGCGGTCGTTGCCGCGGTGGACCCGCTTCCGTTCGACGGGACCAGGCATGCGGCGCGCTTCGACCACCCCTCGAGCCCGCTGCCTGAGGCGCGGCAGCCTCAGGCGGATTTTCTCGTAACAACGCCGGGGTACTTCCGCGCGCTTGCCATTCCGTTGCTCCGCGGCCGCGATTTTTCCGCGCGCGACACACGCATGGCGGTACAGGTGGCAATCGTCAACCAAGCGTTCGCGTTGCGCTATTTCGCGGGACACGCACTGGGGCGGCGGATCACGCCCGCAGTAGCGGCGTATTCGGGGCGGCCGCCGGCGCGGAAAATCGTGGGTGTCGTGGGGGATACGCTCCAGGCCGGCCCAGCGGTGGCCGCGCCGCCGATATTCTATTTGCCCGAGTCACAGGCGCCGATGGCTGGGATGACCTTGATCGTGAGACCCCGTCCGGGTGCGGAGCGCGAAGCCGCCGGCGCCATCGCCGTAGCCATGGCGCGGCTTGACCCCGGCGTTCCGGCGGGGCGCGTCGCACCCATGCGCGCGCGGTTGAGCCAAGCGCTGGCGCCGGC
>JAKAOE010000274.1 GCA_021823305.1 Acidobacteriota bacterium | reverse complement strand
TTGGCGGGCATGGCCCTGATGTACGTCCTCTTCATCAAGATCGTGCCCATCATCTCGATGTGGGAACTGAGGGGCCCACGACACCCACTCCCCGCCGCCGAGCCCGTCCCCGCGCCTGTCATCGGGCCGGAAGCCTCTCTGGAGGGCAGCTAATTCTCCGCCGTCCCTCAAGGAGCTGAACGCCATGCAAGCCATCTATGGGCTGTTTTCCGACCGGGATGCCGCGCGCCGCGCGCTGGCCACCCTCACCGCCGGGAGCGCGCAACTGCGGCTCCAGCCCGAAAAGCTGGTCGTCATCTCGGCCGAGCCGCTGGAGGAAGAGGGGTTTGGCTGGCAGGCGCAGCGAACCCGCATGCCCTGGCTGGCGCTGTTCGGCGGCATCGCCGGCGGCGCCGCTGGCTATGGTCTCGCCACCTTGACCCAGCGCAGCTATCCGCTGCCCACCGGCGGCATGCCCATCGTGGCGTTGTGGCCCACGGGCATCGTCGTTTACGAGCTCACCATGCTGGGCGCAATCCTGACCACGATCATCTCCTTCCTGGTCACCTCCGGCCTTCCCCGCCGCGGGCGGCACCTCTACGACCCCGAAGTCACCAACGGCAAGATTCTGGTCGGCGTGCCCGACCCGGATCGCTCCACGCAAGCCGAAATCGAACGCCGGCTCTACCAGGAAGGCGCCGAGCAGGTGAAGTTGTTTCCCCCTGCCTAGAACCTGTCTCACAATGCCCTGCCACCGGCCAATTGGAAATCGCGTGCGGCTTTTCTCGGTGAAAAGCCGCAGGTCCGCGGCGGGCAGGGCTCGGCGCACCAATTATGAGACAGGTTCTAGCGGTACCGGCAGGGGCGATCGCGTTGCTTTTCGATAGTCATAAGGAGACTATGCAATGACCACAATCCAACGTCTCACCTCCCGTGTCATGATTCTCGTCCCCGCCTTGGCCGTGCTGGGCGGGTTGGGGTGGATTGGGGTGCCGGGCGCGCATGCGGTCCCCAGCTTCTCCCGCCAGACCGGCTATCCCTGCATGGCCTGTCACACCACTCCACCGGAACTGACCCCGCTGGGCCGGCTGTTCAAGTTGAACGGCTATACCATCGCCGGCGGCATGCCGACCATCAAGGTGAAATCGGCAGGCGAACAGGCGGGACTGGACCTGCTGCAGTCGCTGCCTTTATCGGTGGTGTTCGACACCTCCTTCACCGCCGTCCGCACCGCCCAGCCGGGCACTCAGAACGGCAGCTTCGAGCTGCCCCAGGACGCCTCGCTCTTCCTGGCGGGCGCCTGGGCGCAACACGTCGGCAGCTTCGTGCAGGTGACCTACTCCGGCGCCGACGACCATTTCAGTTGGGACAACACCGATATCCGCTACAGCAATTCCGGCAAGCTGGGCGGCAAGGATATCGTCTACGGCATTACCTTCAACAACAACCCCTCGGTCGAGGATCTGTGGAACGACACTCCCGCCTGGGGATTCCCCTGGGTCAACAGCGACGTCGCCGTCTCGCCCAGCGCCGCCGCCCTGGTCAACGGCTCCCTGGCGCAGGACGTTGCCGGCATCGGCGGCTATGGCATGTGGGACGACCACTTTTATTTCGCCGGCACCATCTACCGCTCGAATCATATTGGAGGGCCGCAGCCGCCCACCGGGGCCGGATTCGGCATCAACATCCGCGGCGTGGCGCCCTATTGGCGCTTCGCCTGGCAGCAGACCTCCAAGAACAATTACCTTGAGGTCGGCACTTACGGCATGTATGTGAGGTCGTCCCCGATGGCCGTCACCGGCCCGGAGGACGACTACACCGATTGGGCGGTGGATTTCCAGTACGACCGCACCCTGCCCCAGTTCGACAACGACATCCTTTCCTTGCGCGGCACCTACATCCGCGAGAACTCGACGCTGGCCGGCACCCTGGCTCTGGGCGGAGCTTCCTTCCTCGCCCACAATCTCAACACGCTGCAAGCCAACGCCGAGTACCATTTCGGCGACCGCTACGCCGCCACCTTCGGCTGGTTCAGCGTGACCGGGACCACCGATCCGCTCCTCTACGCCTCCGCCCCGGTAACGGGCAGCGCCGACGGCGATCCGCACAGCGACGGCTTCCTGACCAACTTCGCTTGGTGGCCGATGCAAAACATTCAGGTGGTGGCGCAGTACACCAAGTACTTGCGCTTCAACGGCCTCGTCCGCAACTATGACGGCGCCGGACGGAACGCCGCCGACAACGACGCCATCTATTTGCTGACCCGCTTCCTGTTCTGACAGCGGCCGCGTGGGGCGCCGCGCATCGCAGGCGCCCGCCACGGCTGGAGACGGGGGGCGCGGGTGGCGGTTTTGGCGACGCCACCCGCGCCGCCGCGCTGTGGCGCAAATTCCGCTCACGTATAATTTCAACCATGCGTGTGCGCGAGTGCGTCCCGGTTCTGGCCCTGCTGGCAGGCTTCGCCCTGGCCCAGGCTCCGCCTGCGCAGGCGGCGTCGCCGTCGCCACCGGCGGCAGCCGCACAGCCGGCGGCCAGCCCGGCGGAACGGGCGGCGCTCGGCAACATCGCCAAGCTCTTCAACGACCCCGCCACGCAGCCGGAGATTTTCGACCAGGCGATCAGCGGATTCCGACAGCAGTTTCCGCACAGCCGGCAGATGCTGACGGTACTGATCACCGCGGTGCGGTTTCATCGGCGCCGGGGCGATTACCTGCCCGAGTTGCACTACGGGATGGAGGCGCTAAAGCTCGATCCCAACAACCTGTACACGCTGTCGTCGCTGGGCATGGCGATTCCGGAAAACGTGAAGAGCACCGACCTCGACCTCGACCAGCGGCTGGCGCAAGCCGAAAGTTACGATCACCAGGTGCTGACGGTGGCGCAGAGCTTCACCATCACGCCCCAGGGCATGACTTACGGCGGCAATCATTTCACCGCGGCGCAAGCACATATCCTGCGTGCCAACCTGGCCGGGCCAGCCTACGCCTCGATGGGGCGGATCGCCCTGATCCGGAAGCAGTATGCGGCGGCCAGTGCCGCCTACAAGCAGGCGCTGGCGTTCGAGACCACGCCCACGGCGAAGGCGCAGACCTGGTATGACGTGGCCGTGGCGGAGGCGGCGGCGGGGCACATGCCGCCGGCGCAGGCGGCGCTGAAGACGGCGCTCGGGTTCGCCCCGCAGGGCTCGTTGCTGAGCGCCATGATCCTGCGCGAGCTGCAACGGGTGAACGCCGCCGCCGGCCCCGGATCCGCGCAATGAGCGGCCTCGGCGACTGGAATCCCCAGCAGTACCTGATATTCGACCGCGAGCGCAACCGGGCGGTGCACGACCTGGCGCGGCGGGCGCGCGAGCACCTGCCCGGCCGGCAGCGCATCATGGACCTGGGCAGCGGGCCGGGCAACAGCACGGCGATCCTGGCGGAGACCTTCCCTGGCTCCGACATTACCGGCCTCGACGCCTCGCCCACGATGCTGGCCGCGGCACGCACGGCGCACCCCGAGTTGCGCTTCGAAGCGGGCGACATCCGCGCCTGGGCGGGCGCCAGCGGCGCCGACTACGGGCTGGTCTTCGCCAACTCGGTGCTGCACTGGCTGCCGGAGCCGCAGGACCTGCTGCGGCGGCTGCTGGAGCGGGTGGCGGCGAAGGGGTGGCTGGCGTTCCAGATCCCGGCCAACTGGGGCGCGCCGGTCTATCAGATTCCGCGCGACCTGGCCGCCGCGGAGCGCTGGCGGCGGTACTTCGACGGCAACCCGGTGTCGGTGTGGCAGACGCACGAGCTGGCGTTTTTCTACGACGTGCTGGCGCCGCACGCCGCCGAGGTGGAGCTTTGGGAGACGACGTACCAATACGCCTGGCCGGGGCCGGAGACCATCGTGGCGTGGTATGAAGGCAGCGGCTTGCGGCCTTACCTGGCGGCATTGCCGGACGAGGCTGCACGCCAGGAGTTTCGCGCCGCTTACCTGGACGGGCTGCGGCAGGCGTATCACACCCAACCGAACGGTAAGCTGCTGTTTCCCTTCCGGCGGCGTTTCGTGATGGCGCGTCGTTAAAGC
>JAKAOE010000273.1 GCA_021823305.1 Acidobacteriota bacterium | reverse complement strand
GAAAACTCGCCGTTCACGAACGTGTCGCCTCTACGAACTCGTCCACGCTGCTGTGCCCCATCGAGCAGTGCTGCGGCCCGCACATCGAGCAGAAGCGCGCCTCCTTGTACCCCTCCTGCGGCAGCGACTCGTCGTGCAGCGCGCGCGCCGTCTCCGGGTCGAGCGCCAGCGCGAACTGCTCGCGCCAGTCGAAGCGCTTGCGCGCGCGCGAGAGCGCGTCGTCGCGGTCGCGCGCCCCCGGCCGGTGGCGCGCGATGTCGGCCGCGTGCGCCGCGATGCGGTAGGCGATCAGCCCCTGCTTCACGTCCTCGGCGTTGGGCAGCCCCAGATGCTCCTTCGGCGTCACGTAGCACAGCATCGCGGCCCCGTGCCAGCCGATCATCGCCGCCCCGATGGCGCTGGTGATGTGGTCGTAGCCCGGCGCGAAGTCGGTCACCAGCGGCCCCAGCGTGTAGAAGGGCGCGCCGGCGCACAACTCGACCTCCTTCTCCACCTGCATCTGGATCTGGTCCATCGGGATATGTCCCGGGCCCTCGATCATCACCTGCGCCTCGTGCTCCCACGCCCGCCGGGTCAGCTCGCCCAGCGTCTTCAGCTCGGCGAACTGCGCCGCGTCGCTGGCGTCGTGCAGTGACCCCGGCCGCAGGCTGTCGCCCAGCGAGAACGACACGTCGTAGCGGCGGAAGATTTTGCAGATGTCGTCGAAGCACTCGTAGAGCGGGTTCTCCGCCCGGTTCTCCACCATCCACTCCGCCAGCAGCGCCCCGCCGCGGCTCACGATCCCGGTGATGCGGTTCGCCGTCAGCGGCAGGTACTCGCGCAGGATGCCGGCGTGGATGGTCATGTAGTCCACGCCCTGCTCCGCCTGGCCCTCGATCGTCTCCAGCAGCAGCGCGCGCGTCAGGTCGCGCGTCCGCCGCACCTTGGTCATCGCCTCGTAGATCGGCACCGTCCCGATCGGCACCGGCGAGGCGCGCAGGATCGCCTCCCGGATCGCCGGAATGTCGCCGCCGGTCGACAGGTCCATCACCGTGTCGGCGCCGTAATGCACCGCCACGTGCAGCTTGTCCAGCTCCGTCCGGCGGTCGCTGGCCAGCGACGAGTTGCCGATGTTGGCGTTGATCTTGCACCGGCTGGCCACGCCGATCGCCATCGGCTCCAGCTCCGGATGCCGGATGTTGGCGGGGATGATCATCCGCCCCGCCGCCACCTCGGCGCGGATCGCCTCGCCCTCCAGCCCCTCCCGCCGGGCCACGTACTCCATCTCCGGCGTCACCTCGCCGCGGCGGGCGAAGTGCAACTGGGTCATCACATCCGAGCCGGCCGCCGCTTGGCGGGCGGCGCGTTCGGCGATCCACGGCGTGCGCAGCATGTCCAGTCTCCGTTTCCTCCCAAATTATGGCACGCCCCTATCGCCCTTCCGGCAGCGCTATGCATAGAATGTAGGTGCCAAGCCGCCGCCACGCGGAGCCGGCGACCAATAGCTGAATGCCGACCGCCGAACGCTGACAGCTCACTCCCATGCGCGCCATCGGCCATTTCGAACTCCTCGACAAGCTCGGCGCCGGCGGCATGGGCGAGGTCTTCAAGGCGCGCGACACCCGCCTCAACCGCTTCGTCGCCATCAAGCTCCTTGCGAGTGCGCACGAGCGCAGCGCCGGCTTGGGGCAAATGGGGACCCAAGCCGGCGCGAGCAAAAGCGGGACGCGCGGCGAAGCCGCGCTGGGGCCCGCGCCAAGCAATGCCGCGCGCGAGCGCTTTCAGCGCGAGGCGCTGGCCATCGCCGCGCTCAACCACCCCAACATCTGTACGCTCTACGACGCCGGCGAGCAGGACGGCCGCCCTTACCTGGCGATGGAGCTGCTCGAAGGCGAAACGCTCTTTGCCCGCCTGGCCCGTGGCCCCGTCAGCTCGGCGCAGGTGGCGCAATGGGGCGCCGAGATCGCCGACGCGCTGCAAGCCGCGCACGCCAAGGGCATCCTCCACCGCGACCTCAAGCCCGGCAACATCTTTATCACCCAGCGTGGTGCGGTCAAGGTGCTCGACTTCGGTCTGGCCCAGTTCGCCGCGGGTCCGTCGTCCGACAGCGACGCCGCCACCATCGCTGGCGCCGCGCCGCCCGCGCCCGGCGTGGCGCTGCCGCCCCTCACCAATCCCGGCACCGCGCTCGGCACCTACGCCTACATGTCGCCCGAGCAGGCGCGCGGCGAGCCCACCGACGCGCGCAGCGACATCTTCAGCCTGGGCGTGGTGCTCTACGAAATGGCCGGCGGCCGCGCCCCCTTCCGCGGCCGCACCAGCGCCGACGTCACCGCCGCCATCCTCATGCTGACGCCGCCGCCGCCCAGCACGCTGCGCCCCGAGCTCCCGCCCAAGCTCGACGACATCGTCGCGCAATGCCTGGAAAAGGACCCCGAGCTGCGCTTCCAGTCTGCGACTGAGCTCCGCGTCAGTTTGCGCCGTCTCGCGGGCGCCTCTTCCTCGGCCCCGTCCTCCAGCGCCGCCGTGCCCGCGGCCGCGGGCTCGCCTCCGTCCTCCGCCCCCCGTGCGCTCGCTTCCACGCCCGCGGCCAACGCGCGCCCGCGACCCTGGCTCTGGCCTCTGGTCGCCGCGGCGGTCGCGTTCGTCGTGGCCGGTCTCGCATGGTGGCGATTAGCGCCGCAGGGGGCTTCCGCTCCCCCCGCGCCGCCGCACTTGCAGTTCCGCCAGCTCACCTATTCCGGCCAAGTGCTTGACGCCGTGCTCTCGCCCGACGGCAAGTTCCTGGTCCACGTGGACAACTCGCCGCAAGGTACCTCGCTCCACCTGATGTCGGTCGCCAACGGTAGCGACGCCGTGATCGTCCCGCCCTCCGCCGCCTGCTGCTGGTCGCCGTCTTTCTCGCCCGACGGCAGCCTCATCACCTTCATCGAGGGCCGCACGCTCAAGACCGTGCCGGTCCTCGGCGGTGCCGTCAACACCCTCGCCATCCAGGCCTGCAGCGGCGCCGCCTTCTCCGCCGCCGGACGCCGCATCGCCTACATCGGATCCACTGCCAAAAGCACAGCCTTGGTTGTCGCAAACCGCGACGGCTCCGGCGCGCGCGTTCTCCATGCCGCGCCCACCGGCGACGGATACGTCTCGCAATGCTTCGGCGGCGCCGGTGCCGTCACGCATGCGCCTTCCTGGTCGCCGGACGGCGAATGGATCGCCCTCGATCTGGCCCAGCAAAACCGGTTCACGCGCATCGAGGCGGTAAACACCGCCGACGGCCACGTAGTCGACCTTGGTCCCAACCTCAACTTCGGCGGCGCCGACGTCGCTTGGCTCCCCGGCGGTCACGACCTCGTCTTCACCGCCCCCATCCCCGCTTCCGCCCCGCCCCAGCTTTGGGAACAGGCCTTCCCCTCCGGCCGCCTCACCCAGCTCACTAGCGACGTCCAGGGCTACACCAACGTCAGCGTCGCCGCCAACGGCGAGCTGACCCTGGTGCGCAGCGCCCCGCAATACTCCATTTGGACCCAAGCCCGCGCTGGCGGCGCGTTCCAGCAACTCCCCGGCGGCGGCGCCGATCAGGATGGCGTTTCTGGAATCGCCTGGACGCCGCAAGGCGCCATCGTCAGCCTGCACAACTACGGCGGCCAAGTCCAGGTCTGGTCCGCAAGCCCCGACGGCAGCGGCGCCCATCGCCTGGGCGATGTTGCCCTACCCAACGGTACGTTCGACCTGCTGGCTGCGCCGAATGGGGACCTGTTCTTCTCGGCGATTTACGAACCCGATTCCGTCTGGCGTCTCCACGCCGATGGCTCCAGCCTCACCCGGATGGTGCAGCCCGCGCCCGGCGCGCAGGCGTCGTTTCCCGCCTTGGTGCGCGGCGGCAGCGCGGTCGCATACTGGTACGCCGAAAAAAACAATGACCAGACGCTTTGGGAGGTGCCGGTGGGTGGCGGCACGCCGCGTCAACTCTGGTCCGGCTACATCTTCGCCGACGGCATCGCCGCCTCGCCCGACGGTACCCGCATCTTCGCCGTCAGCGAAGGCCCCAACCAAAGCCATCAGC
>JAKAOE010000272.1 GCA_021823305.1 Acidobacteriota bacterium | reverse complement strand
GCCTCGACCTCGCGTCTGGCCACGCTGCGCGAGCATCAGGATCGCGTCCGCGTGATCCCCTTCGGCTTCGACTTGGCCCCGTTCCTCGCCGCCGCGGCCGCGCCGCGGCCGGCGGGCGCGCTGCCGGTGCTGGTGTTCCTCGGCCGCCTGGTGCCCTACAAGGGCCTCGACGTCCTGCTGCACGCCGCCGCCGGCCTGCACGCCGAAATTCACATCATCGGTGACGGCCGCGAGCGCCGGCGGCTGGAAGCGATGGCGGCCGCGCTCGGGCTGGGCGAGCGCGTCACCTTCTTCGGCCATCTCCCCGACGCCGAACTGCCCGCGCGCCTCCGCGCCGCCGACATCTTCGTGCTGCCCTCCCTCACCCAGGCCGAAACCTTCGGCGTCGCCCAGGTCGAGGCCATGGCCGCAGGCTTGCCCGTCGTCAACACCGCTCTCGCCACCGCCACCGACTGGGTCAGCGCCCACGGCCTCACCGGCATGACCGTTGCCCCCGGCGATCCGTGCGCCTTGCACGCCGCGCTCGATCGCATGATCGAGGACCGCCCCTTCCGCCTCGCCTGCGGCCGTCGCGCCCGCGCCCGCGCGCTCGCGCTCTTCAGCGCCGAGCGCCGCGGCCCCGAGCTCGCCGCACTTTATCGGGAGCTGGCGGAGCGCTGCCCGCCGGGTCTGGCGCTGCCAGCGCCCGCGCTACTTCGGCTGCATGGCCGGCCGGCTTGACCGGCGAAAACACGCGCCGCACGTCCCCCTCCGGCCCGATCATCACCGTGGTGCGCCCGATGCCCAGGAATTTGCGGCCGTACATGGATTTCTCCCGCAGCACGCCGTAGCTCGCCGCCACCGCGCGCTCGCTGTCGGCCAGCAGCGTGAACGGCAGCCCCTCTTTCTCCTGAAACCGCTTCTGCGCCGCCGGCGTGTCCGGCGAGATGCCGACGACGGCCGCGTCCAGCGCTTGGAATTTGGCGTAGGCGTCGCGAAACTCGCGCGCTTCCGTCGTTCAACCCGAAGTCCCGGCGCGGGGATAAAAAAACAGCACCACCGCGTGCCCGCGCAACTCGCGCAGCCGAAACGGCCGCCCCTCCTGGTCCGGCAGCGTAAAATCCGGCGCCGCTTCGCCCACCTCCAACTTGCGCGCCCGCGTCATGTCGGCGATGGTATCACGCCCCTCCCGAACCCCAGGATGTCTCCGCCCTCAACCAAAAGCTGCAGCGGGCCAACCTGCCGCCGCTTCCGCTCGCGAACCGGTGACGGCGCGCATCTAACCGCGGATGCGCAAGCGTCCCCGGCGCTGGATGTGGTTTGCGGGTGGCGTGGTGGCCGGTACCGCCCTGGGTTGGCTCACCGCCCCTCGCCGCGGCGACTGGGTCCGCAACCAGATTAGCCAGAAGGCCCGGCACTGGCGCCGCATCGGTCGCATCCGGCTGGTGAAGCGCGGCCGCGACCTGGAGAACCGCCTCCGCGGCAGCGTCTCCCAGGTGCGCCAGGCCTGGACCGGCCATGAGCATTACGTGGACGCCAACACCCTGGTGGACCAGGTGCACACCGAACTCGGCCGCCGTTTCTCCGGCAGCCTCGCGCACGTCAACCTCAACGCCCACGGCCACACCGTCTACCTCCACGGCTACGTCGAGAGCGACGCTGAGCGCAACCGCCTGATTGACGCCGTCGCCGCTGTCGACGGCGTGGACGCAGTCGCCGCCGCCGAGTTGCGCGTCGCCCCGCCGCCGGCCGCCCCCTTGCCGCCACCATCCGAGCACGCCCTGGGCGGCAACCTGGAGACGCCCTGAGTGCCAGCGGGCGTCCGTTGCCGCGGATCGAAGCTCGGCCACAGCCCGACCAACGGGAGGGCGTCCCAAATCAGGGGTGGCCGTGCCACCCCGCCACCCCGCCGTCGCCCGCAAGCCGCCTGCCGGCCTCCGGCTTGAGCTACGCCCCGGGTTCGGGCATCATGCAGCCATGCTGAAGGAATTCAAGGCGTTTATCTTCAAGGGCAACGTGGTGGATCTGGCCGTGGCCGTAGTCATCGGCGCGGCCTTCGGCGCCGTGGTGACCGCCTTCGTCACCGACCTGCTGAACCCGTTGATCGCCGCCGTCGTGGGCAAGCCCGACTTCGCCGGCTTCAGCCTCACGCTCAATCACAGCCACATCAACTACGGCCTGTTCCTCAACGCGCTCATCTCGTTCCTCCTGATCGCCACCGCCGTCTACTTCTTTGTGGTCGCGCCCATGAACTCGCTCCTCAAGCGCATGCACGCCAACGATCCGGTCCCCGCCCCCACCACCAAGAAGTGCCCCGAGTGCCTGAGCGACATCCCCGTCGCCGCCCGCCGCTGCGCCCACTGCGCCCAGCCGGTGGCCTAGGCGAAGGGCGCCTCAGCCGATCCAGCGCCGCACCAGCGTCAGCGCTGCCGCCGCGTAGAGTCCGGCCAGCAGGTCGTCCGCCATAATCCCCCAGCCGCCCGGCAGCCGCTCCAGCCGCCGGATGGGAAACGGCTTGGCGATGTCGAAGATCCGGAACAGCACGAACCCGGCCGCCGCCAGTGCCAGCGACACCGGCGCCACGAAGACGAACGTCATCACCTGCCCGGCGATCTCGTCCACCACCACATTGCGCGGATCCTCCTCCCCCTGCAGCCGCGCCGCCGTGGTCGCCGCCGGCGCGCCCAGCAGCGCCAGCCCCAGCGCCAGCGCCGCCGCCGTCGCCGCCGAAGGCGGCCACAGCCGGCACAGCGCCGCGGTGAACAGCGACGCGAACGTCGCCGGCGCCCACGGAATCAGCCCCACCGGCCCGGCGATCGCGAACCAGTGCTGCGCCCGCTCCCAGCCCGTGCCCGCGCGCGGCGGCGCCGCCGCCACCCGCACGCTGTAGCGTTTGCCCATGACGCGCTTTAGCGCGGCCGCCGCGGCCGTAGCGGCACCAGCGCCTCGCCCGGCGCCTGCGCCGCGCCCCGCCCGGCCAGTTCGCGCTGCACGAACTCCACGAAGTCCTGCATCTGGCGCTGCATCTGCGTCATCTTCTCGCGCAGCCCCAGGATGATCTCCACCCCCGCCAGGTTGACCCCCATGTCGCGCGTCAGCGACAGGATCACCTCCAGCCGCTGCAGGTCCTCGTCGGTGTACAGCCGCGTGTTGCCTTCGGTGCGCGACGGCTTCAGCAGCCCCTCGCGCTCGTACAGCCGCAGCGTCTGCGGGTGAATCCCGTACTGCTCGGCCACCGCCGAGATCATGTACGCCGCTCTGCCGCGTTTGCGCACCATGCCGCTCCGTTCCGCCCTAGCTCATCGCCTGCTTCAGGATCGCCTCGCGCGCGTCCTCCGGGTTGAGCCGCGCGTACTCGCGCAGCAGCTCCCGGCTGCGCTCGTCGCGCGGTTTCGGCACCGACACCTGCACCTCGACGTACTCGTCGCCCCGCAGCCCGTCGTGCTGCGCCGAGGGCACGCCGCGCTCGCGCATGCGGAACTTCTGCCCCGACTGCGTCCCCGGGGGAATGTTGAGCAGCGCCTTGCCGTCGATCGTCGGCACCCCGATCTTCGCTCCCAGCGCCGCCTCGGTCATGCTCAGCGGCACGCGCACGTGGATGTCGTCGGCCTCGCGCACGAACAGCGGATGCGGCTGGATGCGGATGATCACGTACAGGTCGCCGCTCGCGTCCGCCCCCCAGTTGCCCTTGCCCGGAATGCGCAGCCGTGCCCCCTCGCGCGTGCCCGGTTTGATCCGCACCTCCAGCGACTCGGTCGCCGGCACCCGCCCCTGCCCGTGGCAGCGCGGGCAGGCCGCGCCCGCCTTGCCCGTGCCCCCGCAGGCGCCGCAGCGCAGGTTGAACTTCATGTTGTTCACCGTCTGCGCCACCTGCCCCTTGCCGCCGCACTCCGGGCAGATGCCGGCGCGCCCGCCCGTGCCGGTGCCGTTGCACTGCGGGCAGCGCTCCTGGCGCGGGATGTTGAGCCGCAGCACGCTGCCCCGGATCGCCTCCCAGAACCCCACCGTGGCCTGCACCTCGAGGTCCGAGCCGGTGGCCTCCGCCGGCGCCGCCTGGCGGTTGAAGA
>JAKAOE010000271.1 GCA_021823305.1 Acidobacteriota bacterium | reverse complement strand
GCACCTGCACGTACACCTGCAGCCCCTGCGGCGCGTCCAGCGTGGTCAGCGCCGTCGCCGTCGTCACCTGGTCGCCCACCCGCACCGGAATGTCGCCCACGATCCCCGCCCGCGGCGCCGTCACCCGGTAGTAGCTCAGCGACACCTTCGCCTGCCGGATCTGCGCGTCCAGCGATTGCAGTTGCGCCTCCGCCGCGTTATCGGTGGATAGCGCCTGCTGGTAGTCCTGCTCCGTCCCGATCTTTTCCTCGTACAGCGCCTGCGCCCGCCGCAACTGCTGCCGGTCGAACGCCGCCGTCGAGGCCAGCGAGGCGCGCGAGTTCTCCAGGTTGGCCACCGTCGCCTGCTGCAGCGACGGATCGAGTTGCACGATCGGCGCGCCCGCCGTCACCGCCTCGCCCGAGGTCACGAAAATCCGTCGGATGATGCCCGGCACCAGCGGGCTCACCACCAGCGAGTGCAGCGACTGAATTGAAGCCACATAAGTCGAGGTGGACGCCACCGCGCGCGGCTGCACCACCTCCACCTGCACCGGGAACGCCGCCATCCCACCGCGCCCCCCGCGTCCCCCGCCCGCCGCCGCCGCCCCGTTCGGCGCCGTGCCGCCGCAGCCCGCCAGCCCCGCGCACACCAGCCCCGCACCCGCCCACACCCATGCTTTCATAGTGAAACTTCAGAATATCATCTGCCCCCCGCGGCCCCGCCGCGCCCGCGCGCATTTCATCTCCGTCATCTCCGTCCGGCCTTACGGGCTGTGGTCACGCCCGCACCCCCACAGCGCGTAACTCGGCCAACCGAGTTCGCCTGCGGCGTCGAGATCGTCGCTCCTGCAACCGGACCGCCTCCCGCGCCCGCCACAATTCCGCCACACACTCGTGACCCAAGCGTCACGCCGTCCGCCGTGGGCGCGCATCCTACCCAACATGCGCACACTCCTCACCCCCGCGCCCGAGTTCCAGCCCGCCGCCGCCCAGCGCCGCTTGCTGGAGTTCGTCCTCGCCCACCCCGAGTTCAAAACCGTCACCCAGTTCTGCGAAGCCGCCGAGGTCCTGCGCTCCACTTATGAGGACTGGTGCCGCGAGCCCGGCTTCCGCGCCTGGTTTATCCGCGAATGGTCGAGCGCGCTGCTTTTCGAGGGTTGGCACGTCCTCAACCTCGCCCGCGCCAACATGGTCAACTCGCCGGTCCACTTCCAGGCGCTCTTCCAACTGCTCTTCAGCCCCACCGGCCAAGCCTCACTCTCGGAATGGGCCGAGCACGGCGCCCGCGCTCCCGAGGACACCTGGCAGACGCCGGCCCAGGCCCTGCCCGCCGTCGTCGAGTCCAAACTCCTCTCCGCAGCTACCGCGCCGGAGCGCAACGAAGGCGGGCACGACGACCCGTCTTTACGAACCACGCCCGAACAGAATCAACAAGTTGCAGCCGGTTTACGTAAAAGCGGCCCCCCCGCCGCAGTCCAGACCCTCCGCCAGGGCATCTTCGGCACTTGCGAGGCCCGCCCATGACCACCCCGCCCCCCTCCCCCTCGCCGGCCGCCGCCACGGAAGCCGCCCCGCCCACCCCCGAGCCCGCCCCTACGGCCAACGTCACCTCCCTGCGCGACTACCTGCTCGACCTGCTGCGCCAGCCCCCCAACCCCATGCTCCCCGCCCGCGACCTCACCCGCCAGCTCCGCTGCGCCCTCGGCCTGCTCAAGATCCTTGAGCTTGCCGACATCGAAACCCGCATTCTGGACCTCGAGCGCAAGGCCGACGAGCTCTACCGGCAGCCGTCCCGCCATCCCGGCGCCTAACGCACCGAGGCCATCGCCATGCCCTTAGCCTTTCCCGCCTACCGCCGCCGCCTCGTCGCCGTCGCTCAGCGCCTCCGCCACAGCCCGCGATACCTCGACCTCCATCCCCCCATCTGGTTCCCGCCCCGCATCCCCTCAGTCGAGGAGTGGAACCTGCACGTTCGCCACGCCGGCAACGACATCAAGAAGATGGAGGACTTCCATCCCGACTACAACCAATGCGTCTGCCACACTTGGCAGGACCCAACCGGTTGACTTCCCGTTCCGCGCCCTGCTACGATACAAAGGTTTCCACGAGGAGTATGTCCGTGCCGCAAGGCGCGGCGTTCTGTAGCGAATCGGGCTGAGCGGCATCCGGCCCGGTTCTTCCCTCGCTCGGTCCCCACGACCACCCGCTCTCGCGGGCTATGTGGCGGACGACCGCGGCGAAACGGAGCAGGCTTGGACCTCGGTCCGGCGTCTGCTTTACGTCGTGCGGGATCTATAGGTTGGTGAACCGGTGTCGCCGCCTCGCTGGCGGAGTGTCCCGGCTGTGGCCGGGGCCGCGCGGCGAGTGCGCGCCGGATGTGCGGATTCTGGGTTTGCAGCAGCGCCGTCGCGCCCCCTGCGGCCGGCGGCGGAGGAGAAGCCTTTGCCTACTTTTCATCAACTCGTGCGCGCCGGACGGGAACAGGCCCGCTACAAGACCGCCTCGCCGGCGTTGCAGTCCTGCCCGCAAAAGCGCGGCGTCTGCACCCGCGTCTACACCCAGACGCCCAAGAAGCCCAACTCCGCTCTGCGCAAGGTCGCCCGCGTCCGCCTCACCAACGGCATCGAGGTCACCACCTACATCCCCGGCATCGGCCATAACCTCCAGGAACACTCCATCGTCCTCATCCGCGGCGGCCGCGTGAAGGATCTTCCCGGCGTCCGCTATCACGTCGTGCGCGGCGCCATGGACGCCGTCGGCGTCCAAAACCGCAAGCAGGCCCGCTCCAAATACGGCGCCAAGCGCCCCAAGGCCTAGGCTCAGGATCCCGCCATGCCCCGCAAAGGTAACATCGAGAAACGCGAAGTCGCCCCCGACGCCATCCACGACTCCCGCCTGGTGGAGAAGTTCATCAACTCCATGATGTGGGACGGCAAGAAGTCCACCGCCCAAGCCATCTTCTACGGCGCCCTGGGCCGCATCGAGGCCAAAATCCCCGCCCCCGCCGACCCCGCCGCCGAAAAGGACGACGCCCTCAAGGTCTTCAAGCGCGCGGTGGAGAACGTCAAGCCCGTGGTCGAGGTCAAGACCCGCCGCGTCGGCGGCGCCAACTACCAGGTGCCGGTCGAGGTCAACAATACCCGCCGCGTCTCCCTCGCCGTGCGCTGGCTCATCACCTACGCCCGCACCCGCGGCGAAAAGGGCATGGTGGATAAGCTCGCCAATGAAATCCTCGACGCCGCCAACAACCGCGGCGGCGCCGTCAAGAAACGCGAAGACGTCCATCGCATGGCCGAGGCCAACCGCGCCTTCGCCCACTACCGCTGGTAATCCCGCTCCCCCAACGCTGCATGCCCCGCCAGATCCCACTCGCGCGCACCCGGAACATCGGCATCATGGCCCACATTGATGCCGGCAAGACCACCACCACCGAGCGCATCCTTTTCTATACCGGCATCACCCACCGCATCGGCGAGGTGCACGAAGGCACCGCCACCATGGACTGGATGGCGCAGGAACAGGAGCGCGGCATCACCATCACCTCCGCCGCCACCACCTGCTTCTGGAAGGACATCCGCATCAACATCATCGACACCCCCGGCCACGTGGACTTCACCGCCGAGGTCGAGCGCTCGCTGCGCGTGCTCGACGGCGCCGTCGCCCTGTTCGACGGCGTCCACGGCGTCGAGCCGCAGTCGGAAACCGTCTGGCGCCAAGCCGACAAGTACGGCGTCCCGCGCATCTGCTTCGTCAACAAGATGGACCGCGCCGGCGCCGACTTCGCCCACGCCCTCGGCACCATCCGCGCCCGCCTGCACGCCCCCGCCGTCGCCATCCAGGTCCCCATCGGCCACGAGGACGGCTTCCGCGGCGTCGTCGACCTGCTCTCCATGCGGGCCATCACCTATCGCGACGAGACCCTCGGCGCCGACTACGACGAATCCGCCATCCCCGCCGACATGGCCGACCTCGCCCACACCTACCGCGAGCAGATGGTCGAGCGCATCGTCGAGTGCGACGACTCCCTGCTGGAGAAGTACATGAACGGCGAGGCCATCTCCAGCGAC
>JAKAOE010000270.1 GCA_021823305.1 Acidobacteriota bacterium | reverse complement strand
TCCGCTCGACGCCTTCCAGGCCGCGCTCTCGCCCCGCACCCGCATCGCCGCCTTCGCCCACATCTCCAACGCCTTGGGCACCGTCAACCCCGTCGCCGAAATGACCGCACTCGCTCACGCCCGCGGCGCCGCCGTCCTGATCGACGGCGCCCAGGCCGCGCCCCCCGCCCGCCTCGACGTCCGCGCCCTCGATTGCGACTTCTACGCCTTCTCCGGCCACAAGATGTACGGCCCCACCGGCATCGGCGTCCTCTACGGCAAAGCCGCCTGGCTCGATCGTCTTCCGCCCTGGCAGGGCGGCGGCGACATGATCAGCTCCGTTACCTTCGAAAAGACCGACTACAACGTCCTGCCCTACAAGTTCGAAGCCGGCACGCCCAACATCGCCGGCGCCATCGGCCTCGGCGCCGCCGTGGATTACCTCAGCGCCATCGGCCTCGACCGCATCGCCGCCCACGAGCATGACCTGCTCGCCTACGGCACGTCGCTGCTGCGCCAAATCCCCGGCCTCCGCCTCGTCGGCGAAGCCGCCGACAAAGCCGCCGTCTTGTCCTTCGTCATGGACGGCGTCCATCCCCACGACGTCGGCACCGTGCTCGATGCCGAAGGCGTCGCCGTCCGCGCCGGCCATCATTGCGCCCAGCCCGTCATGGAGCGTTTCCACATCGCCGCCACCACCCGCGCCTCGCTCGGCCTCTACAACACCCGCGAGGATCTCGACCGCCTGGCCGCCGGCCTCCGCCGCGTCAAGGAGATGTTTTCCTGATGTCGCAACTCGGAGACCTTTATCAGGAGCTGATCCTCGACCACTCCAAGCGCCCGCGCAACTTCGGGCCGCTGGAGAGCGCCAACCGCCGCGCCGAGGGCTTCAACCGTCTCTGCGGCGACCGCCTCACGCTCTATCTCCAACTCGACGGCGACCGCGTCGCCAAGGCCCGCTTCGAGGGCGCCGGCTGCGCCATCTCCACCGCCTCGGCCTCGCTCCTCACCGAAGCCGTCCAGGGCAAAACCCGCGCCGAAGCCGAAGCGCTCTTCCAGCGCTTCCACGCCCTCGTCACCGGCCAGCCCGGCGCCGACGCCTCGGGTCTCGGCAAGCTCGCCGCCTTCGCCGGCGTCAGCGAGTACCCCGCGCGCGTCAAGTGCGCCTCGCTCGCCTGGCATACCCTCCACTCCGCCCTCGCCGGCGATGCCGGTGGCGCCGCTGTAACCGCGCCCGTCTCCACCGAGTAACGTCATGGACGACTTCCTCCTCCGCGAAGCCGAGCACAAGGAAGCGGTCGCCCGCGAGCTCGAGCGTTCCGCCGAGCCCGCCGTCCTGCGCGAAGCCGAGCGCCAGCGCGCCTTCGCCGCCGAACTCCGCGACGAATGGCAAAAGCGCCAGGCGCCCCAACCCCCGCCCGCCGCGCCCGCCGCCGCCGCGCCGCCGTCCGACGTCTCCTCCTCCGAGGACACCGACACTCCCGAGACCGCCATGCTGCGCGAGGTCATCGTGGACGCCATCAAGAGCTGCTACGACCCCGAAATTCCGGTCAACATCTACGACCTCGGCCTCATCTACCGCATCGGCATCACCCCCGCCGGCGCCGTCGATCTCGACATGACCCTCACCGCTCCCGGCTGTCCCGCCGCCGGCATCCTCCCCGGCGAAGTCGAGAGCAAGGTCCGCTCCATCCCCGGTGTCAGCAGCGTCCAGCTCAACCTCGTCTGGCAGCCGCCCTGGGATCAGAACAAGATGTCGCCCGCCGCCCGCCTGCAGTTGGGTATCGATTGGTAACCGCATGAAGTTCACCAGCCAGGAAGAATACGGCCTCCGCTGTCTCCTCCGCCTCGGCCTGCAGCGCCAGCAGTTCGGCCCCACGCCCGAGGGCAGCCTCACCATCGCCGAGATCAGCCGCCAGGAAGGCATCTCGCCCGCCTACGTCGCCAAGCTGATGCGCGTGCTCCGCACCGGCGGCCTGGTCTCCAGCGCCCGCGGCGCCGCCGGCGGCTACCTCCTCGCCCGCGAGCCCGGCGACATCGCCGTCGGCGAGGCCATGGCCGTTCTCGGCGGCCGCCTCTACGAGCCCCAGTTCTGCGCCGACCACAGTGGCGAAGAGCGCATCTGCACCCACTCCGTGGATTGCTCCCTCCGCTCCCTTTGGCGCTCGCTCCAGTTGGTGCTCGATCAGGTGCTCGAAAAAACCAGCCTCCGCGACCTGCTCTGCAACGAAACCGAAATGACCTCCTGGGTCACCCACCTCGTCGCCGTCTCTGGTCTGGCGGAGCGTCGGCTCGGAACAGACTCGGCTCCGAGCTGGCGCGAGCAAAGCGGGTCGCGCGGCGAAGCCGCGCGGGGGCCCGCGCCAATCGAAGCCCCTGCCGCGGTCAAGAACTGATCCGTCCGATGCTCGACACCATCCTCTTCGACGTCGGCGGCGTGATCCTGTCCAACGCCTGGGACAGCGCCGAGCGCGCCCACGCCGCCGCCCACTTCTCGCTCGACGCCGATTTCGAGTCCCGCCACGCCCCGCTCGCCCGCGACCTCGAACGCGGCCGCCTCACGCTCGATCAGTACCTCGCCCAGGCCGTCTTCGACCGCCCGCGCGATTTCTCCCCCGCCGACTTCCGCGCTTTCATGGAGTCCTGCTCCGTCGCCAAGCCCGGCTCCCTCGCCGTCCTCGCCCGCCTCGCGGCCAACAGGAAGCTCCGTCTCGCCATCCTCAACAACGAAGGCCTCGACCTCAACGCCTACCGCATCGCCAAATTCGATCTCCGCCGCTACTTCTCCGCCTTCTGCAGCTCCTGTTACCTCGACGCCCGCAAGCCCGACCAGTTGATCTACCAGCGCGCCCTCGGCATCCTTCAGGCCGACCCCGCGCAGTGCCTGTTCACCGACGACCGCGAGGAAAACCTCGTCCCCGCCCGCGCCCTCGGCCTGCGTGCCATCCGCTTCCAGACCGCAGACCAGCTCGAGTCCGATCTCACGAATCTCGGCTTGCTCTAAGCCCGCTCCGCCAGGGCAGGGAACTGCCGCCGCAGCCCCGCCAGCCCCTCTTCCGCCGGCACGCCCGCCTCCAGCGCCCAAACATCCGGCAAGTTCCGCCCCAAGCCGCCCAGGTCCAGCCCCGCGCCCACCACAAACACGTTCGGGATCGCAAACAGCCCGTACTTCACCTCAACCGGCTCAACCCGCGGCGCGTCCTTCACCAGCAGGCATGCAAACTCCACCGACCGCGCCCCCCGCGACCGCATCAGCTCGCCCACAAAGCTCAGCGTCCGCCCCGAATCGTAAATGTCGTCCACGATCAACACATCCCGTCCGGCCACGCCCGCCTCGCAATCCGCCACCAGCTCCACCCGCCCGCTCGACTCCATCCCCGCGTAGCTCTTCACTCGCATCGTCGCAACCTCAATCGGGGCCGGAATCGCCCGCGCCAGGTCCGCCAAAAAGTACATCGCCCCCTGCAGCAGCCCAACTAGGTGCAAGTCCCTCCCGACGTAGTCCTCGGCGATCTGCCGCCCTGCCCGCCGCACTCGCTCGGCCATCCCTTCCGCCGCAATCAGCTTCGTCCACATCGCGAATCTATAATGCCAGTCATGCCCCAGGGGGCGAACGTCGCAGTGAGCCCGCTGCCGGGGAACAACGCCATGGAAGGGGCGAGGCGCGGCTCGTAGATCGCCCAGCCCACCCGCATCGCCCCCGCCGGCCAGGCCGTCATCGCCCATCGCGGCGAATGGCTGCGCTACTCCACCCCCGAGGGCGCCGAATACATCGCCGTCTGCCTCCCCGCCTTCAGCCACTCAACCGTTCATCGCGACGAAGTCTGATGCTTCGCCGCGCCGCCCGCCCGGTTCCGCTCGAGTAGCGCCCGCGCGTGCCGCAGCGCCTCCGCCCCCGACTCCTCGCCCGCCAGCATCCGCGCCAGCTCCGCCACCCGCGCCTCGCCCGTCAGCGTCATCGCCCGCGTCCGCGTCCGCCCGCCCGACGTCTCCTTCTCCACCTGGATGTGGTGATCCGCGAAGCTCGCGATCGACGCCAAATGCGTCACGCACAGCACCTGGTAATGAGATCGG
>JAKAOE010000269.1 GCA_021823305.1 Acidobacteriota bacterium | reverse complement strand
GTGGCCCCACGGTAGCGCGCGGCTGTGCGAAGATGGCGCTATCGTGCCTGGCAGCGGCGAGATGTTCAGCGGGCTCGAGGGGCGTTTCGGCGCGATCCTGGCGGATCCGCCGTGGCGGTTCGGCAACCGCACCGCGCGCCTGACGCCCGAGCGGCGGCGGCTGGAACGCGGCCGCACGAAGACGGTAGGCGAGATCGCGGCGCTACCGGTGGCGGCTCTTGCCGCGCCGCGCTGCCATCTCTATCTCTGGTGCCCGAACGCGCTGCTGCCGGAAGGGCTGGAAGTGATGCGCGCCTGGGGCTTCGCCTACAAGGCGCACCTGGTGTGGTACAAGGTGCGCAAGGACGGCGGCCCGGACGCGCGCGGCGCCGGCTTCTACTTCCGCACCGCGACCGAGCTGCTGCTGTTCGGCGTGCGCGGCCGCCAGCGCACGCTGGCCGCGGCGCAACGCCAGGTCAACCTGATCGCCAGCCGCAAGCTGCCGCAGGCGCGCAAGCCGGAGGTGATCTACAGTCTGATCGAGCGCTGCAGCCCCGGCCCCTATTGCGAGCTCTTCGGCCGCCGCCCGGTGGCCGGCTGGTCGCGCTGGGACGGCGCCGACAGCGGCCGGAGCGCCCCCCACGCCAAGGCCCGCGCCGCAGCCGCCGGCGCGTGGCTGTTTCCCACGGGCTAAGTAATGAGGGGGGACAGCCCACCGGGGCGGCGGCGCGGTGGCGGGGTCGAGCCATAGTTGGCCGCCATGAGAGCGGCCGAATTTGAGGATTGCAGATGTGGGGCAGCGCACCCGGAAGGCCCCGCGCTTAGGGCGGGCGCTTACGGCTCGATCCCCACGAGAATCAGGGGGACAGCGGGCACGCCCCGACCTTCGCGGGCGATGTCGTAGAGAGCACCTTCGTAGTAGCCGGGGCCGGACGACATTTGCTCCTGCATGGCCTTCATCGGCAGAATCTCGATCCCCAGATCGATCGCGTCCCCAACGTAGAACGCAAGGTGCTTTACGAAGAGGTCGTAGGCGATGAAGCTGTACTTGCCAAGCTGTACCTCGACCGCTACCCTCTTTTTAACAAAATCCGTTTGATTGTACGAATAAATCGCCCTCTTTCCCGCAGCCTCGATCACTTGCTTCTGCATTTCCGGTTCGAGAGGGATCGTCCTCCTGATTAGCCTATAATCGTCTGTCACCCAGTAGCTTGTCCGGCTCTCGCCCCAGCCGGCTCTTTTGAACTCGCGCGAGAACGCCGCGTTCAGCTCGACTGGGGAGTAGAGAACTCTCCCGCTCATCGTTTTCTCCTTGCTCACTTTCGTCTTGTGCTTAGGGGCGTCAATGCTTCGAATTATGCCCTCAATCTCCTTCCAGATTCCCCGATGGTGGATCAACAGCCATTCGTGGCCATTGAGGTGCGAATGCGACCTAGCTATTTTCAATGCGGGCGATCTCCTCTCTAGCGTGTTGTTCGAAGGGATCGCCGCACAAGGTCCAGTTCGGGCGGCATCTGCGCGACTCGGTCCTTGGGCCCTGGAACGTACACGGGCCGGCCTACAGGGCGCCGGGGCAACCGCCCCTCCCACGCCAGGCCCGCGCGGTGCCTTGCAATCTTGACGTAACCCGCCTGAAGCTCTGCGCCCGCCGCCCTGCGGTGATGCAGGAGAGCAGCGCAGGCGGTACTACCGACGCCCATGTAGGGGTCCACCACGAGATCACCCTCGTTGGTCAGCGACAGAACCAAGCGCTCGACCAGTTCGATTGGAAATTGGCAAGGATGAATGGTCTTCTCGATGTGATTATGCTTCACGTTTGGGATCACCCATAGGTCACCTGGGTTCTTGCCGAGCGGATTGCAGGAGAACTGTCCCGCCTTCGGCCCCTTGAAGTGTCTCTTCCCGGGATATTTTTGCGGGACGCGGACCGGGTCGAGATTGAAGGTGTAGTCATCGGTCTTTGTGAACCACAAGATTGTCTCGTATCGCCCTGAAAAACGCCGCCGACAGTGCAGGCCATGCTCGAACGACCAGATTATGCGGTTCCTGAGCTTGAGCCGAAGATCGGCACAGATGCGATATATGAAAATATCGAGGGGGAAGATCTCACCATCGGAGGCGACGTGGTTGCCAACCTGCCAGCAGAGACTCCCGTCGGGAGCAAGGGTGCGGACGCACTCCCCGATGGTTTCCTTCTGCTGCTTGAGATACTCGTCGAAGTCGATCTTCGTCTCGTATTTCTTCCCGATGTTGTAGGGCGGAGACGTCACGACGAGCTTGGTGTGTCCGTCCGGGATTTGCCGGAGCAGATCGAGCCGGTCCCCTTGGAACAGAACCGCTGGGGTGTCCGGCTCGTAGCTTGGCGCTATTTGGACGTCGCCCCACAGGCTTGTCATGTAGCGTCCTCTCTGGCCGCAGCCCGCATGTTACCACGCCCCTTGCGGCGGCGATCCGCTACGCCGCCTGCGCCAGCGCGCTGACCGCGGCTCGCAGGCGCGGCATCAGCGCCTCGAGGTCGGCGACGGAGACGGTGCCGATGGAGAGCCGGAACCAGCCCTGGTCGGGGGGCGCGCCGAAGGCGGCGAAGGGGACGACGGCGAGCGCGGCGGCGCGCAGCAGGTAGCGGCGGACGTCCTCGTCGGTGCGCAACTGCTCGCCGCCGGGGACGCGGCGGCCGTGCAGGGCGAAGCGGGCGCTGGCGTAGATGGCGCCCTGCGGGCGCAGGCAATCCACCGGCAGGCCTTCGGCGCGCATCGCCTGCAGGCCGTGATAGATGGTCTCCAGCCGGGCGGAGGTCTCGCGGCGCATGCCGGCGATGGCTGCGGTGACGGCGGCGGTGTCGGCCAGCAATCGCGCGGCGGCCACCTGCTCGGGGCGCGGCGCCCAGGCGCCGACGTGGCCCAGGATGTTGTTGAGCGCCGCGATCACCGGCGGCGGCGCAATCGCCCAGCCGACGCGCAGGCCGGTGGCGGCGAAGCACTTCGAGATGCCGTCCACCGCAACCAGGTAGGGCAGGATCGCCGGGCGCAGCGCGCCGGGATCGGCATGGACGGTGCCGGGCGTGGTGATCATCCAGTAGATCTGGTCGTAGAGCAGGTAGAGCGGGCGCTCGCCGGGACCGCGGCGGGCGTTTTCCTCGAGCACGGCGTCGCAAATGGCGGTGAGCTGCTCCGCGGTGAACGATGTGCCGGTGGGATTGAGCGGCGAGTTCAACGCCAGCATCCGCGCGCCGCGCAGGTGCGGGCGCAACATCGCGGCGGTGGGCAAGAAGCCCGTTTCCGGGCTGCAGGCCACGCGCACCCCCTCGGCGCCGATCAGGTCGCAGTAGTACTCGTTGTTCCAGCCGGGCACGCCGAAGACCACGCGGTCGCCGGGATCCACCAGGGCGCGGTAGAGGCCGTAGATCACCGGGCGCGCGCCGCCGGCGATCAGGATGGTGTTCAGCTCGAGGGCGCGGCCGCCGTGCGCGGCGTAAAAGCCGGCGACGGCGCGGCGCAGCGGCTCCAGGCCGATCGGCGGCGGGTAGTTGCACTCGCCCGCGCGCAGCGCGTCCACAATGGCGTCTTCCAGCGCCCGCGGGATGCGGAACTGCTTGGGATGGAAGTCTCCGACGGTCAGGTTGAGCACCTGGTTCCCCTGGGCGGCGAAGGCGCGAATCTCATCGGCAATGCCCAGGATCATGGAGCCGCGCGATTCCTGGGCGAGGCGGGAGAGTTGGGAGCTGGGCACGCCTTGATTCTAGTGGAAGCCGGGCCGGGTTGCATCCCGCGGCGCAAGGCGTTAGCCTGCCGGAGCGATGAGCCGCAAGGTGAGCGTCTGGGCCAAGCCGGGGGCGCGCGTGCCGCGCGTCGAGACGCTGGAGGATGGCACGCTGCGGGTCGCGGTGCGCGAGCGCGCGGTCGAGGGCGCGGCGAATCGCGCAATCGAAGCGGCGCTGGCGGCCCACTTCGGCGTGCCGCGCGGCGCGGTGCGGGTGGTGGCGGGCGCGCGCGGGCGGAACAAGGTGCTGGAGATCGGCTGAGGCCGGTCGCGATGCGGAGTTTTTTACCTGCCCCCAGCCCCGTGGAGCGGCGGCGTAGGCCGCCCGGGCGACGT
>JAKAOE010000268.1 GCA_021823305.1 Acidobacteriota bacterium | reverse complement strand
AAGCGCGCCAGCGCGCCGGCCACGTGACCCTCAGCGAGGCGGATTTCGCCCTGCAGGCGTGCGGCGTCCACCGCTTCCGCGGGCTGCTCGCCGCGGTAGGGCGCCAGCGCCGCCAGCGCCTGGCGCGCACCGGCGACGTCGCCCACACGCGCCAGCATGGTGCCGGCCTCCACCAGGACGTGAGGGGAGGCGTAGGCCGCGATCGCGGCGGCGCACTGGCGCCGCACGGCAGCGGCGCGGCCGTGGCGCACCTGCAGGAAGGCCAGGTCGAGGTGGAGTTCGGCCACGCCACTGGGGCTTTCGATGGCGGCATCCTGAATCAAGGCGGCGCGCAGCATGGCCTCGGCGCGTGCGTACTGGCCCATTTCAGCCAGCGCGTCCGCTTCGAGGCGCGGCGCCAGGGTGCGCGGGTAGGTGTCGCGGGAGGCGCGCATGCCGGCGAATTCGGCCACGGCGCTGGCTTCGTTGTCCGCGGCGACGTCGAGCAGGCCGCGCAACAGGGCGGTGTAGGCGGCCCCACCGGGGAGGCGGGCGATGCGGCGAGTCTCGGCGGCCGCAGCGCGGGGATCGCCCACCCACAAATCGACGAAGGCGAGGTTGGCCGCCACCGGAGCGGAATCGGGGCGGAGCGCCTGGGCGCGCTCGAGCGCGGCCTCGGCCTGGGCGGGCGCGCCGATGGCCACGTCGGGGTAGGCCTGGTACATCCAGCCGAGATAGTCGTTGGGATAGAGAGCGGCGTAGGCGGCAAAGGCGGCAGCGGCGCCACGCTCATCGCCCACGTCGTAGTCGTAATCGCCCTGGGCGCGCAACTGTTCGCGCTTGGAGAGGCGATGCTCGCGGCGCGCCAGCACCAAGGCGCGGCGGTAGTCGGTATACGACGCAGCGGACAAATCCTCGGGAGTCTGCTCGTCGCCCAGGCGCACCCACGCCAGGGCGAAGCCGGGATCGTCGGCCAGGGCGGCGTGCAACAGCGCGATCGAGGCGGGGGTGTTGCCGGCGGCGCGCTCGCGCTGGGCGCGGGCATAGAGCGCCAGGGCGCTCCAGGAAGAGGTGGTGATGTCCTGCGGCAGGCGGTCGGTGGCGGCGAGGTCGACACCGGGCTCGCCAGCCCGGCGCCGCACCCAGTCGGCGGCAACCCGCAGGGCGCGGAAGACGCCGGCGGGGGCGGCGGCGGTCTCGGTATGGCGCCAGCGCCGCGCGGGGGCATCAGGATCATCGCCCACGCGTTCCAACTCGACCTCCAGGCGATAGCCGCCGGCGAGGCGGCTGAGCTCGCCGAACACCACCAGCGGCGCACCCGCGCGCAGCGCCACCTGCCGCGCCAGCGCGGGCTGGCGCGCCAGCGCGGCCGCGCCCACGGCCGCCGGCTCCTCCATCCGCGCCAAGGTCCGGCGCATCTGGCCGGAGCGCAGCAGTTCGAAATGCCCCGACTGGGCCAATTGCTGGCGCAGCACCGCGCCGGCACCGTCAAACTTGGCTTGTCCGGTGCCGTTGATGAGGGGGGTGAGGAGGATACCGGCGCCGGGCCGCACCTGCGACCGCACCGGGAAATGGCGCCGCGCGAGGACGCCCAGCGCCAAGGCGCAGGCGCTCGCCGCCGCCAGCGCCGCAAGGCGCAGCCCGCGCCGGCGGCGCCACCAGGAGATGGGAGCACGCGCGGCGGGCAGCAGCGCCAGCGCCGCGCCGGCCGACGGCGGGCGCCGGGCGGGGTCGGAGGCGAGGCAGGCGGCGACCATGGCGTCCCAGGCGCCGCCGAGCGCCGGCGGCACCGCGTCCGGCGGCCGGCCGGTGAGCAGGGTGCAGGCCAGGCAGCCGAAGGCGCGGACATCGGCGGCCACGGACGATTGATTGGCGCGGGCTCCCACGAGCGGCTCGGCGGGAGCGGGAGCGAGACCTGCCAGTCCGAAGCCGGTTATCACGGCGCGGCGCGTGTCCGGCGCGCGCGGCGCCGCGCCGGCCGTTTCCGCCAGCACGACACCGGCCGGCTCCAGACAGCCGTGCACGACGCCGACGGCGTGCGCCGCGTCCAATCCGGCGGCGATCTCATCCAGCCAGCGCCGCGCCAGCAGGCGCGGCGCACCGCCCTTGCGGTGGAGATAGGAGGCCAAGGTTTCGCCCCGCAGCAGCTCCAACGTCAGGAACGGCTCATTGATTGGCGCGGGCCCCCGCGCGGCGATCCAGTCGTGAATGCGGCCGACGTTGGGATGGCTGACGCGGCGCGCCAGCAGCACGGCCTGTTTCAGCCGTTCGCGGGCGGCGGGCTCCGCCGTCCAGGCAGCGCTGAGGCGCTGGACGGCGACTTCGGCGCCCAACTCGCGGTCGAGCGCGGCGTACACGCCGCCCAAGCCGGTCGCAGCCAATGGCCGTAAAATCTCGTACCGCCCTGCCAGTATCGTACCCGGCGCCCAATCGGCTGCATCGCACTCCCGGCGCTCCGGTGACATGACTCGGCTCCGTCCCTGATGCGAGAGCCGGGTCGGCTCGGATCTCACAGGCTAGGATAGCGCTGTGGCGTCACCCGGCGGGCTGCGGGTAATCTCATTGGGGATGAACTTCCGAACGCTGCTGCTTCGTTCTTACTGCGCCGTGGCGGTCGCCGCGGCGGTGCTCGCCCTCGGCGCCTGCCGCTCGCTCCCGGCCGCGGGCGGGCGCCCCTGGAAGATGGCGCTGACCATGTCGCCCAGTCCGGCCTCGAGCGCGGGCGACACCGTCTTCACGCTGAAGGTCAGCGATGCCGCCGGGCGGCCGGTGAACGGCGGCACCGCGAGCCTCGACCTGGCGATGACCAGCATGGACATGGGGCCGAACCACGTCGTGCTGGCGCCCAAGGGCAACGGTGTTTACACCGGGAGTGGGGCCTTCTTGATGTCCGGGACGTGGCGCTGCACGGTGACCTTTACCGCCGGCGGCCGCACGCAGACGGAGAGCCTGCTGGAGAAGGTGCGCTGAGCGCGACCGCAGGCGGGGACAACTACAATAGAAACGGGACGTGCGCCTGTAGCTCAGAAGGATAGAGCAGCGGTTTCCTAAACCGCGTGCCGCAGGTTCGATTCCTGCCAGGCGCACCACCGGTTCGGCTCAGGCGGCGGGGCGGGCGGCGGGCGCGGCGGGGATGAACTGGCCGCGGGGGGCTTCGGGGAAGTAGGCGTTGAGGGCGTACTGCAGCAGCATGCGCTGGGTGTTGAAAAACGACGCGTTGAGGGCGATGGTGGAGCGCATCACTTCGACGAAGGCGTCGTGGCGGGTGTAGAAGAGCGGCAACGCCACCAGTTCGAGCTTGTCGTAGAGCGAATCGGCTTCGGCCTCGGGATCGTCGCTGAGCTCCTCGTGGCCGATGTCCCAGCCGGTGACGCCCTCGACGTGGCCCTCGTACCACCAGCCGTCGGGCACGCTCAGGCTGGGCACGCCATTGAGCGCGGCTTTCATGCCGCTGGTGCCGGAAGCCTCAAAGGGGCGGTGCGGGGTGTTGAGCCATAAGTCCACGCCGCTGGTGATCTGCCGCCCCCAGCGCAGGTCGTAATCGGGGACGTAGGCGATGGCGACCGTGCCACGGAGCTTCTCCGCGGCGGCAAACACCTGGCGGATCATGGCCTTGCCGGGCTCGTCGCGGGGATGCGCCTTGCCGGCGAAGACCATCTGCAGGGGGCCGGCGCGGCGGGCGATCCATTGCAGGCGCTCGAGGTTGGAGAAGACCAGGGCGGCACGCTTGTACTCGGCAGCGCGGCGGGCGAAGCCGAGGGTCAGCACGCGCGGATCGAGACGAACGCCGGTAGCCTGGTCCACGGCGTCGAGCAGCGCCGCTTTCGTCTGACGGTGGGCGGCGGCAATCTCAGGCAGCGGGACGCCGAGGGCGTAGCGCAGGTACTGGTTGTCGCGGCGCCACTCCGGGATGTGGCGGTCGTAGAGGGCGGCGAAGGCGGGCGCGGCCCAGGTGGCGGCGTGGACGCCGTTGGTGATGGCGCGCACCGGGTAGCTGGGATACATGTCCTGCGAGAGTTCGCCGTGGTGCATGGCCACGCCGTTGATGTAGCGCGAGAAGCGCAGCGCCAAGTAGGTCATGTTGAGGGCGTTGCGGGTGCAGCAGTGCGTGGTCTC
>JAKAOE010000267.1 GCA_021823305.1 Acidobacteriota bacterium | reverse complement strand
TGTGGCATCGTCTTTTCCCTAGCTTCCCAGGCTCGGCAGCAGGATATGGAAACGCAGCGCCAGGGCCTTGGCCAGCATGCCGTAGGCGAGGTAGAGCATGAGCACGGCGAAGATGGCCTTGAGCACCGCCGAGCGCAGCTTGTTCATGATGCGGGTGCCGACCCCGGCGCCGACGGTGGTGCCGAGCGCCACCGGGGCGACGACGAAGAAGTGGACCAGGCCGGCGAGGTAGAACAGGATCGAGCCCACGGCGGCGGTGACGCCGATCATCATCTTGCTGGTGCCGACGGAGGCCTTCATGGGCACGTTCATGTAGCGGTTCATGGCGCTGACCTTGAGCACGCCGCCGCCGACGCCGAGCAGGCCGCTGGCCATGCCGGCGAGATACGACACGCTCATGCCGACGCCCGTCCCCTTGACCACATAGTCCACGCGCTTGTGGAGGGCGCGGTCCTCGTAGCTGCCGTCGAGCGCGAGCCAGCGCGAGAGCACATCGGGCTGAGCGCCGGCGTAGTTGCCGGCGGCGATCCGGCGGTCGTCGTGCTTGCGGGTGGCGTAGGCGCTAAAGGACATGTAGAGCAGGAGCGCGGCGAACAGCAGCAGCATCACCCACTCGCGCAGGAACAGCGCCAGCACGCTGCCGGAGAGGGCGCCGATGGTGGTGGCGACTTCCAGGAACATGCCGAGCTTGAGGTTGGTGATGCGCTGCTCGACGTAGCTGGAGCCGCCGGCGTTGCTGGTGGCGATGACCGATACGAGGCTGGCGGCGACCGCCAGCTTAACCGGCAGCTTGAACACCAGCACCAGCGCGGGGACGATGAAGATGCCGCCACCGACACCGAGCAGGGCGCCGAAGAAACCGGCGACCACCGCGCTGGCGAAGAGCACGCCGACGAAGCGTAGATTATAGGCCATGCGAAGGGACAGTTTCCCACAACCGCGTGTGGGAATCGCGTGCAAAACTAAAGCTGCGGCGACGGGCGGCGGCGCGATTTAGAATGGCGAATCCATGGCGATCAGCGACCAGCTTTCGGCGCAGGGACTGCCGGCCAACCTGCTGGCGGAGCGCTCGCTGCTGGGCGCGATCCTGCTGGACAGCTTCCACTATTACGAGACGGCGGAGCTGATCGAGCCGGACGACTTCCACCTGGAGAGCCACCGCAAGATCTACCGCGCCATCCGCGAGCTGGCGCAGTCGAACGTGCCGGTGGACTTCATCACGCTGGGCGAGGCGCTAATCCGGAGCCACGACCTGGAGGCGGTGGGCGGACACGTCTACCTGACCACACTGACGGACGGGCTGCCGCGCGGGGTAAACGCGCTGCACTACGCCCAGATCGTGAAGGAGCGGGCGATCGAGCGGCAGTGCCTGGCGGCGGCGAACGAGGTGACGCAGGCGGTGCTGGCGGGCGAGGGCGGGCCGACGGTGCTGGAGCTGGCGCAGCAGCGGTTCTTCGCCATCGCCGCCAGCCGCGAGCAGCAGGGGCTGACCAGCATCGGCGCGATGACGGGCGACGTGCTGGAAAAGCTGGACAAGCTGCGCGGGGCGGAGATCAGCGGGCTGGCCACCGGGTTCAAGGAGCTGGACCAGCTCACTGCCGGGCTGCAGGCGGCGGATCTGATCATCGTCGCCGGGCGGCCGTCCATGGGCAAGACGGCGTTCGCGATGAACGTGGTGGAGCACGCGGCGCTGGCGGAGGGCAAGACGGCGGCGGTGTTCAGCCTGGAGATGTCGAAGGTGCAGCTGGTGCTGCGCATGCTGTGCTCGAGCGCGCGGGTGAACGCGCACAAGCTGCGCAGCGGGTTTCTGGGGCGGGAGGACATCGCCAAGCTGACGCAGGCGGCGGGGCGGCTGGCACAGGCGGGCATCTACATCGACGACTCGAGCGGCACCGACCTGACCGCGATCCGGGCCAAGTGCCGGCGGCTGGCGGCGGAGCTGGCGACGCAGCAGCCGCCGCGCACGCTCGACCTGGTGGTGGTGGACTACCTGCAGCTCATGGGGTCCACGGGCAAGTCGGAGAACCGCAACCTGGAAGTGAGCGCCATCTCGCGCGGGCTGAAGCTGCTGGCGAAGGAGCTGAACACGCCGGTGGTGGTGCTATCGCAGCTGAGCCGCGCGCCGGAGCAGCGGCCGGGCAACCACGAGCCCATCCTGAGCGACCTGCGCGAATCCGGCGCGATCGAACAGGACGCCGACCTGGTGATGTTCATTTACCGGCACGAGGTCTACCACCCGGACGACGCGGAGGAAAAAGGCAAGGCGAAGATCATCATCGCCAAGCAGCGCAACGGGCCGATTGACGCGCTCAAGCTGGCGTTCCTGCACGACTACACGCGGTTCGAGAACCTGGCGGCGGGGTTCGAGGCCGAGGAATAGTCAGCCGTTTTGCGGGACCTTTCTTGGGCGCGGAGCCGGTCGTGGCTGCGCCACGACACCCGCTTGCTTCGTACGGGCGAGGCGGCGCAGGGAACCCCGAGAAGCCCTGCTCCGCCTCGCCCTCGAAGCGGATCAGCCGCTTTGCGGGACGCGAGGCGGCGGGGCGAGGGGGTGGGAATCGCGCCAGATGATGTTGATCACGGGGAGCTTGGGGGCGATGGAGCGCACGATCTGCTCGGCTTGGCGCATGGCGGCATCGCTGGCGACAGTGCCGAAAAGCACCACCTGGTTGGCGTAGATCTGGGCGGAGACGCGCGCCAGCGCGGGAAACTTGGCGAGCGCGTCGGCGATTTTGGCAGTGGGATCGGAGGCGGCGGGCAGAGGCGGGGGCACGGCGCCGATGGGCAGGGAGGTGTTCTCCTCGGGCGGCGGCGGGGCGAACGGATCCTGATTCACCAGAATGTTGTTGTTGACCTGGGAGACGCCGTTGACCGCCTTGACCAACTCAACCGCGCGCGCGGCATAGGCCTGGCGCGGCACCACGCCGTTGAGCGTGACCACGCCGCCCTTGCCGACGCTGGCGGTGATGGTCTGCGAACTCAACACCGGATCATCGGAGAGGCGCTGCATGATGGCGCCGGTGAGCGTGGTCGTGCCCTCTACCGGCATGGGCATGGCGGGGGTGGCGGTGGCGCCGGCGCCACCGGGAAGCTGGGGCGGGGTGGCGGGCGGTGTCGCCTGGGCCGCGGCCCAAGGCGCGCATAAGGCGGCGGCGAGCGCGAAGCCGGCGGCGGGGATGGCACGACAAGCCATGACAGAGATCTCCGGTGCTATTGCAAATACGACATCCCGCCACGCAAGGTTGCAGCCCCGCAAGAAAAGCGGCGGTGCGTAAGGCCCTCTATTTTAGCGCTTTCCACGCCTGCGCCGCGGATTCGACGGCGGCGGCGAGGCGATCCTCGAGTTCGGGCGGCACGGTACGCAGGTCGAGCAGGCAGCGGCCGTCCTCGAGGCGCGCCACCACCGGCGGCTGCTGATGGCGCAGCAGGGGCGCGAGCGCCTCAGGCAGGGCGACGACCCAGCCAGAGAGCGGCGCCTCGGGCGTCGAGCCGCCGCCGAGCAGCGACGCGCCGGGGCGGACCTCGGCGCTGAGTGCTGCGGGCAGGCGCGCGGCGAAAGCGCGGGTGCGGGATTCGAGGCCGGCGGCGCGGGCCATGGCGGCCACCGGGAGCTCATCCCAGGCCTGGCGGGCGTGGAGGGCAAGCGTGGCCTCGAGCGCGGCGAGGCGCAGCTTGTCCAGCCGCAGGGCGCGGAACATGGGGTTGGCGCGCAGGCGGGCGACGAGCGCGGCGCGGCCGCTGACGAGGCCGGCCTGCGGGCCGCCGAGCAGTTTGTCGCCGCTATAGGCGACGAGATCGGCGCCGGCGGCGAGGTTGGCGCGCACCACGGGCTCGTCCGGCGCGACGCCGGGCAAAGGCGCGAGGCAGCCGCTGCCCAAGTCCTCGACCAGCGGCAAGCCGCGGGCATGCGCCAGCGCGGCCAATTCGGAGAGCGCGGGCTGGCCGACGTAACCGCGCTGGACGAAGTTGGAGCGGTGGACGCGCAGGATGACGCGGGTGCGGGCGGTGACGGCGGCGGCGTAGTCGTCGAGGCGGGTGCGGTTGGTGGCGCCGACCTCGACCAGGCGCGCGCCGCCGCGGGCGACGATGTCGGCGATGCGGAAA
>JAKAOE010000266.1 GCA_021823305.1 Acidobacteriota bacterium | reverse complement strand
CCGTGGCCGATCTCGCGCCGGCCCGGCCCGCGCAGGAACCCGACCTCGCCCACGGAGAAGGGCGGGAAGTTGTAGTGCAGCATGAAGCGCTTGAACGCTTCCCCTTCGATCGTCTCCAGCCGCTGCTGGTCCTCCTTGGTGCCCAGCGTCACCGTCACCAGCGCCTGAGTCTCGCCGCGGGTGAACAGCGCCGAGCCGTGCGCGCGCGGCAGCAGCCCGACTTCGCAACTGATCGGCCGGATCTGGTCGAACGCGCGGTGGTCGGGCCGCACGCGGCGCTCGAGCAGCGTCTCGCGGAAGATACGCTCGCGCATCAGCTCGAAATACTTCCGGGTCAGCGGCTTCAGCTCCGGCTGCTCGGCCGGCGCCGCCGCCAGCGCCTCGGCTTCGATCGCCGCCGCCAGCTTGCCGCTCTCCAGCTTGGGATGCGCCTTGGTGTCGAGCGCCTCGGTCAGCCGCGCGCCGTACTGCGCGAACAGCTTCTTGTAGAAGGCCTCGTCCACCACCGGCGGCGTCACCTCGCGCTTGGGCGCGCCCGCCTGCCGCCGCAGCGCCTCCTGCCCGGCGATGATTTTCTTGATCTGCTCGTGGCCGAACTCGATCGCCCCCACCACGATCTCTTCCGACACCACCTGCGCCCCCGCCTCCACCATCGAGATGCCCGCCGCCGTGCCCGCCACCACGATGTTGAGCTGGCTCGAGCGCATCTCGGCGTAGGTCGGGTTGCAGACGTACTGGCCGTCCACGTAGCCCACCCGCACCCCGGCCAGCGCCTGCGGGAAGGGCACGTCGGAGACGTGCAGCGCCGAGCCCGCCGCGGTCACCGCCAGCACGTCCGGGTCGTTGTCCTGGTCGGCCGACAGCACCAGCGCCACCACCTGGGTCTCGTTGCGGAAGCCCTCGGCGAACAGCGGCCGGATCGGCCGGTCGATCTGCCGGCTGGTCAGGATCTCCTTTTCCGTCGGCCGCCCCTCGCGCTTGATGTAGCCGCCCGGGAACCGCCCCGAAGCGTAGGTGTACTCGCGGTAGTCCACCGTCAGCGGGAAGAAGTCGATCCCCTCGCGCGGCTGGTTGGCGCTGGTCGCGGTCGCCAGCACCATGGTGTCGCCCAGGCGCACAACCACCGCGCCTCCCGCCTGCTTGGCGATCTTTCCGGTTTCCAGGGTCAGCGTCTTTCCCCCGGCTAGTTCAACGGTCACGCTCGACGGCATAGGTCTTCTCGATTCTTGGAAATTAAGGCAGCACCGGCGACAGCCGAACGGCTGCCGGTTACTTGCGCAAGCCCAGCTTCTGGATCAGGCCGCGGTACCGCTCCGGCGACTCGCGCTTGAGGTAATCCAGCAGACGGCGGCGCTTGCCGACCAACAGCAAGAGGCCGCGGCGCGAGTGATGATCCTTGGCGTGGGTTTTGAAGTGTTCGGTGAGATAGGCGATCCGCTCGGTGAGCAGCGCCACTTGCACTTCCGGCGAACCGGTATCGGTGCGATGAATGCGATAGGTGCCGACTAGTTCGTGTTTGGCTTCTGCTGTGGTCGCCATTCCTGGGGCGTCGCTCCTCTACTCTTCTTATCCATTTGCGTGGAAGCCCTATCGTAGCACACGTCCGGCTTCCGCCGGCCGCCGGCGCCCCGCCCCGTGCTTCCGCCAACCCCTTCTACTGGTTCGGGTTGGGGGTGGGATGGACCACGATGAACACCGCCCCCGGCTGCGGCCCGCCGCTGTAGACGCGCAGCAGCACCGCCTGGCCCGGCGGCAGCTTCTGCAGCTCGGCCCGCACCGCCGCGCTGTCGGGCGTGGGCACGCGGTTGACGTCGGTGATCACCAGACCGGGGGCGAGGCCGGCGTTGTAGGCCGGCCCGCCCGGCGTCACGCCCACCACCAGCGCGCCCTTCACGCTGTCGCCCAACTGGTAGCGGTCGCGGTCCTGCGGCGTGATGTCCTGCAACTCCACCCCGAGCTGCACCCCCGACGCGCTCGGCGCCGCGCCGCCGCCGGCGGCGGCCTTGGTCTCGTCCTGCGGCGCAATGCCCAGCGTGGCGTGCAGCGTCAGCGGCTGGCCGTTGCGCAAGATCCCGATGTCGGCGTGCGAGCCCGGCGGCGTCGCCGTGGTGTCGAGCTGCAGCTGGGTCGCGTCCGCCACCGGCTTGCCGTTGAAGCGCACGATCAGGTCGCCCACCTTCAGCCCGGCGTTGGCCCCCGACTGACCCGCGTTGACCTGGCTCACCAGCGCGCCCTTGGCGTTCGCCGGCAGGTTGAAGAAGTGCGTCATGTCCGGCGTCAGCGGCACCAGCGTGATCCCCAGGTAGCCGCGGATCACCTTGCCCTTGGCGATCAGCATCGAGGTGATCGGCTGCGCGATCTCGCTCGGAATCGCGAACGCCTCCCCGCTGAAGCTGCCGGTCGAGGTGTAGATGAACGCGTTCACCCCCACCACCTCGCCGCGCACGTTCACCAGCGGCCCGCCCGAGTTGCCCGGGTTGATGGCCGCGTCGGTCTGCAGGTAATCGCCCGGCGCGCGCAGGTCGCTGCGGCTGTCGGCCGGAATGCGGCCCTTGCCGCTGATGATGCCGTGCGTCATGGTGAACTGCAGCTGGGTCCCGAACGGGTTGCCGAAAGCGAACACCAAGTCGCCCTGTTTCAGCGTGCGCGAATTGCCCCAGGGCAGATTGGGCAGCCCGCTGGCGGCGATCTTGATCACCGCCAAGTCAGTGAGCTTGTCGGCGCCCACCACCTTGGCGGGCAACTGGCGCTGGTCGTAGAGCACCACCGTGATGGCGGTGGCGTCCTGCACCACGTGGTTATTGGTTACGATGTAGCCGTCGGGCGAGATGATGATGCCGCTGCCCACCCCCTGCTCAAATTGCGGCCGGCGCGGAAACTGCCCGAAAAACTGCGACAGCGGGTTGCCCGGCTGCATGCCGTTGTCGCCCGGCGTGGTGTGCGAGGTTACGTTCACCTGCACCACCGCCGGCGCCACCCGCTCCGCCAGCCGCTCCTGCGCCTGGTCCTGCGCGATCAGCGGCGCCACCGCACTCGCCGGCAGCGGCCCCTCGGTGGCGTGCGTGATCCCCGTCCACACCGCCGGCGCGGCCGCACGCGAGCGGTAAAACGCCATCGCCCCCACGATCCCCACCAGAACCAGCACCACCGCCAGAGCGCGGCCGCTGAGATGGATACCGGTACGGGGCGAGTCGGACGAGGGCATGGCAAGCTCCTTAAAAATCTATCGGCGGACAACCTCTATATTGGACGCAAAATCCATGCCCGGGGTGAAAAAACCCGCCCCGCGCTCGTGCTATACTCGATCTTGCCGCATGCACTGCGGCCAGGAGAGCCCCTATCCGCGACTTCCGCCCGCGCCGCATTCCCGAGCCCCGCACCCGCATCAACGAACGCATCCGGGCCCGCGAAGTGCGCGTCATCGACGAGGAAGGGACGCAGTTGGGCATCCTGACGCCCCAGGACGCGCTCGCCCTCGCCCGCCAGCGCACCCTTGATCTGGTCGAAGTCGCCCCCAACGCCGATCCGCCGGTCTGCCGGATCATGGACTTCGGCAAGTATCAGTACCAGATGGAGAAGAAGGCGCGCGAGGCGCGCAAGCACCAGAAGAACATCGTCATCAAGGAAGTCAAGTTCCGCCCCAACACCGACGACCACGATTACGAGTTCAAGAAGAACAACGTGCTGCGCTTCCTCGACGACGGCGACAAGGTCAAGGCCGTGGTCCAGTTCCGCGGCCGCGAGATCACGCACAAGGAAATCGGCTTCCAGCTCATCAACAAGCTGCTCCAGGAAGTCGAACCCGCCGCCACCGTCGAATTTCGGCCGCGCATGGAAGGCAACGCGCTCACCGCCATCCTGGCGCCGAAGAAGAGCTAGACGCGCGCCGCTCCGCCGCGCCGACCGTCAGCCGGCGGCAGCATGCCGCGTTCCCGAAGCAGGGCAAGCATTTCTTCCACGATCGCGCTCGGCGTCCTGCGCTCGGTCTGCGCCACGAACTCCGGCGCCGGCGGCGGCTCGTAGGCCTGCCCCACGCCGGTCAGATCGCTCACCGCCCCCGCCCGCGCCGCCGCGTACAGTCCCTTGGTGTCCCGCCGCCGGCACTCCTCC
>JAKAOE010000265.1 GCA_021823305.1 Acidobacteriota bacterium | reverse complement strand
TCGCTGTCCGCACCCAAGGGCTGGAGCACAGCAACCTCACCGGCTACCACGTGGACGTGCACGAGATCATGCCGGGCGAGGTCTATCATGACGCCAACGTCACTGTCACGGCCTTCCTGGTTCATCACGGCAACTGGGACTATGCCTTCGGCTACAAGTTCGTAACTGCCGACCGCACTATCGTTTTCAGCGGCGACACCTCGCCGGTGCAATCGGTGGTGAAAGCCTGTGACGGCTGCGACCTGCTCTTTCACGAGGTCTACAACCGCCGCGGCATCGAGCTGCACAACCCCAAGGCGCTGCCCTACTACGAGTCGTTCCACACCGACGCGCAGCAGCTTGCCCGCATCGCCACCGAGGCCCACCCCAAACTGCTGGTGCTCTACCACCAGTTGTTTGAGGGCCTGCCGGAAAGCGACCTGCTGAAGCAGATCCGCGCCGGCTACAAGGGACCGTTCGTCTCCAGCCGCGACCTCGATGTTTACTGATGCGGCGGCACCGGCTGGGTGCGGCGCCGCGCCACAATGGTGATTTGCATGTCACGCGCCAGGCGCACGAGGCGGCGGATGAGCTCGACGCCGGCGGCGTTGTCCCGGCGCCGGTCGGGGCCGAGCACGAAAATCTGGGTAATGCGATTGCGGCGGGCGAAGGTGACGAGCTCTTCCGCCAGCTCGCCGCCGCCGATCGCGTGGGTCTCGATGCGCAGGTTGCGGGCGAAGGCGAGGTGGCGCTCGACCGCGGCCACCGCGTCACCCGCGAGCATTTCCGCCTCCGGGGTGACGTGCACGGCGAGGCAGGGGGCGCGGATGAAGTCGGCGACGCGCTTGCCGCGCCGGATCAGCATGGCGCTTTCCGGGTCGGCGGTGACGTGGATCAGGATGCGGTCGCGCCCCGAGGGCGCGGCCGCCGCGGATTCCTCCTGGCGCGCCTCGGTGACGTGCGCCGCCTGGCGTAGCGCCAGCTCGCGCAGGCCGCCGAGCGTGCCTTCGCGGAAGAAATGCTCCAGGGCGCGCTGCGCGCGCTCCGGCGGATAGACGACGCCGCGTTCCAGGCGGTGCAGCAGCGCGCGCGGGGTGAGGTCCACCAGCACGACTTCGTCCGCCTGGGCCACCACCCAGTCGGGCACCGTCTCGCGCACGCGCACGCCGCTGATCTGCTGCACCTGGTCGTTGAGGCTTTCCAGGTGCTGCACGTTGAGGTTGCTGAGCACGTCAATGCCCTGGTCGCGCAGCAGCTCGACATCCTGCCAGCGTTTGGCGCGCGGCGAGCCGGGGACGTTGGTGTGCGCCAGCTCGTCGACCACGCACAACCGGGGACGGCGGGCGAGCACGGCGTCGGTGTCCATTTCGCGGAACTCGGCCCCGCGGTAGGCGACGAGCTTGGGCGGGATGAGCTCCAGGCCGCGGGTTTGCGTGATGGTATCCGGGCGGTCGTGTGGCTCGAAGTAGCCGATGGCCACGTCCACGCCTTCGTCGCGCCGCCGCCGCGCCTCGCGCAGCATGGCGTAGGTCTTGCCCACGCCGGCGGCGTAGCCAAGGTAGATGATCAGCCTGCCGCGTGCCGCCATGGGGTTCAGTGGGGGAAGACGCGCACGTCCAGCCCTTCGGCCTGGCTGATCATGCGGTCGAGCGAGCTGCGCCGCCAGGGCTGCCACCAGCGCCGGTGGGCGCTGTGGCCGAGGAAGATCTGGGTGATGCCGCGGTTGCGGGCGAAGGGCAGGATGGCGTCGACGAAGTTGGGGCCGGCCAGCTCGACGATTTCGGCGTGCGCGGCGCGGCCGCGCTCGAGGTTGGCGTCGAGCTCGCGCTGCCGCGCGGGCGGCAGCCGCCGCTTGCGCACGTAGGCGACGAGCAACTCGCCGCGGAAGCGGTCGGCGTTGCGGCGTCCGCTCTCGATCATGGCCTGGGCCGGCACGTAGGGGGTGACGCACACCAGGATGCGCTCCTGCGTGCCCCAGTGGGCCTCGATGCCGTGCGCGGCGAGGTAGTTCTCCAATTGCCGGTCGACGACGTCGGCGGCCTGCAGCAGCGCGATCTCGCGCAGGGCGGTGAGCTGCCGGCGCCGGTCCTCGCCGCGGCCGCCCTCGGCCGCGGGCGGCGCGTCCACGACCTCGATCTCGTCGGACTGCAGCAGCAGCCGCTCGGGCACGGACTGCGGCGCCCGCTTGCCGGTGATGCGCTCGACCTCGTCCTGGCGCTCGGCGATGAACTGCAGGTTGACCGAGGCGATGACCGAGATGCCCATGGTCAGCAGGTACTCGACATCCTGCCAGCGGTGCGGCCGGGCCGCGCCGGGCGGATTGTCGTAGGCGAGGCCGTCCACCAGGCAGATTTCGGGCTGCCGCCGCAGGATCGCCTCGACGTCCATGCCTTGCCCGCCGCCGGTTTGCAGCAGCGGAATCACGGGCAACTGCTGCAACACGTCGGCCGCAGCGCCCACGGTGTAGGGCTGCACCGCGCCCACGACGACGTCCTGGCCGCGCTCCCGCCGCCGCCGTCCCTCGTCCAGCATGCGGAACGACTTGCCCACCCCGGAGCTGTAGCCGAGGAAGATTTTCAGCCGCCCGGTACCGGTTGCGATCGCCATTGGCGCTCCGTTGCGGATCAGAATAGCAGCCCGATCTCCGCGGTGGCGCGCACCTGGTTGGGCACGGCGCCCGCCGGGCCGAAGGCGTCGCCGGGGGTGATGCCGCCGGCGAGGACCCAAGCCAGATCGGCGCGCGCGAAGAAGCGCTGGCGCTGCCAGCCGGGGGTGAGGGTGAACGACCAGGCGCGGCTGCCGGGTCCGTAGAGCAGGTTGACGGAATCCTGCGCCGCGCTGCCGGTTGAGGCGAGGAACTCGACGCGGCCGGCCAGCGAGAGGTGGCGGGCGAAGGCGTAGGAGGCGAGCAGGGCGGCACCGGAGGTGGCCGCGCCGTGGGCCACGCCGGCGGCGAGGCTGGCGGGCACGACGGTGTACTGATAGTAGGGCTCGACGATCCAGGGGCCGCGGGTGAAGCTGTAGATCACGTCGAGAATCCGGCTGTTGTTCTGCACCGGCGTGGCGAGCGTGCGGAAGGCGGTAACTCCCAGATTGCCGCCGGCGGCGATTGCGAGCGAGTTGGCGGGGTTGAAGGCGTAGCTCACGTCGCCGGTGAGCCAGGTGTAGCGGTTGGAATAGAAGCCGTCGTTCCAACTCAGCGAGCCACTCCAGCGGCCGGCGCCGGCGTTGAGTTGCAGGCCGCGACTGACGTCGTTTTCCTGGTTCCAGAGCAAGCCGCGGGTGACATTGAGATTCTGGAACGTGAACGTGTCCTCGGCGCCGAGCACGGTGGGGAGCACGCCGGCCTCGAGGTTGGCGTGGCGGCCGAGCGGCAGCGTGACGTAGGCCACGGGGACGGGGCCGAACAGGTCGCGCACGGTAGCGCCGGTGGAGAGCAGCGGCGCGCCCAGGATGGGGATGTTGTAGGCGCCGGCCTGGAGATAGAACCGCACCGGGCCGCTTGTCTTTTGCAAAAAGACCATGCCATTGGCGAGGTCGGATTGCGTGCCCCGGTCGCCGGCGACGGGGTGGTTTTGCCAGACGCCGAGCAGGCTGACCACGCCGTTGAGCTGCAACGGCCCGAGCGGGCCAGCGGGAAGCGTGATGGGCGGGGCGGGATGCAGCGGCGGGGCAGCGGCCTGGGCAAAGCTCAGTGCGGGCCCCAGCAGCAGCGTGGATATCAGTGCCTTCATTTCGGATCCGGTTCGAGGATGCGGGCCGCAGCCTGAAAAAGTCGTCGGAAAGGCATCAGGATTTCATTAAGAAGTGACCGGCGTCACTCGCTTCAGCTGCCGCTATGGAATCCTTAGCGCGCGTTTATGCCGTCCTTATGCCCCGCGCCTAGAGTCATTGCCAGGGGCGAAGATGCTCGATCTTTTCTACATTGCAGTGGTGGTGGTTTTCTTCGCGCTGCTCTGGGGGTTTTGCAAGGCCGCGGAGCGGATGTAGGGCGGGATGGCATGGAATACATCATCGCAGGCGTAATCGCGGCAGGCCTGTTCGTTTACCTGATGTACGCGCTGATCCGGCCGGAGAGGTTCTAGCGCCATGACGGCAAACGGCATATTGCAGATCCTGGTCTTTTTCGGCATCGTCCTGGCG
>JAKAOE010000264.1 GCA_021823305.1 Acidobacteriota bacterium | reverse complement strand
GGGCACGGCCACGGTAGCGCCGCCGCTGGTGGAGAAAAAGTGGACGCCCGAGCTCTCCGCCTGGCGGGCGAAGCCGCCCGCGGGCGCATAGAAGCGGCCGTCGGCGGCGGTGAGGAAGATGTTGGCGGCGACGGGATGGCCGGCCGCGTCGAGCACCCGGATGCGCAACTGCCCGGCCGCCCGCCGCGCCTGCCACGCGCGGATGGGGACCCGATGCCAGGAGGAGAACGGCCCGCCACCGAAGCCGACGGTATACAACGTGGTCGCTCCGGTGCGGTTGGAGACGAACGCGAACCGGCCGCCGCCGGGGCTGGGCGAGGGCCAGTACTCATCGTACGGAGGGTCGGGGGTGAGCGGGACGGGGCTGCCGCCGTTGAGCGAGACCAGCTCCACGGTGTTGTAGGCGGTGCGGTCGGAGACAAACAGCAGGCGTTTGCCGTCGCGCGTCCAGGCCGGCTTCATGCGGTACTCGGTCTGCTCGTAGCGCACCAGTCGCGGCTCGCCGGCGCCGGCGACCGGCCGCACCCACAGGCCGCCGGTGCCGAGCTTGCCGCGCACCGGGGCGACATACGCTAGCTCGGCGCCGTCGGGCGAGACTACCGGCTCGAAGCCGGGCCCCACCGGCGTGCTGACGCTGCTCGCCAGCTCGCGCCGGTAGATGAACGGCATGCCGTGCGCATGGCCGGTCCAGAGGCTCACGTAATAGAGGCTGCGCCCGCCGGCGCTCCAGGCGGGTTCGACCGCTACGCCCGGGCCGGTTGCCAGGGTTTGCACCGCGCCGGTCGCCACGGTGAGGATGGCGACGCCCAAGCGGCCCTGCGGATCTATCGTCGAGCAGGCGATACGCCGGCCGTGCGGGCTCCAGGCGGGCTCGAAGTAATAGCTCGGGCCTTCGGTCAGCGCCACCGCCGTGCCGCCGTTGGCGGGGATCACCCAGATGTCGCCTTGCGCGGCGAAGGCGATGCGCCCGCCGGGCCCCCAGGCGGGCGTCATCGGCCCGGTCGAGTCCGCCGGCAGCATGTGCCGCTCCACCCGGTCTCCGAATCCCCACCGGCTCGGTCCCTGCGCCCAGGCGGGCGCGCTGAGCAGCCCGGCCAGTGCCAGCGCCGCCATTCCGTACAAGGTTTGCTTCACAACGCCTCCGTGAAAGAGCCGAGAGATGATGAACGCTCCATCCGCCGCACGTCAAGGAATTTTGTCCCGGGCTGGCGGGTTTGCAAACGGGTGACAATGGGCGCATGGAAGACATCAGCCGGCTATTTCTTGAGGTTGCGCGGCAGGAACTGGCGGAGATGCGCCCGCGCCTGCGCCAAACCGTGGCGGCGCTGAGCCCGGAGCAGGTCTGGTGGCGCCCCAATGAGAACTCCAACAGCGTCGGCAACCTGCTGCTGCACCTCAACGGCAACGTCAGCCAATGGCTGCTGCAGGGCCTGGGCGGCCGCCCCTACCAGCGCCACCGGTCGCAGGAGTTCGCCCAGCGCACCGCGCTGCCCACCGCCCAGTTGTTGGAGGGGCTCGACCGCACGCTCGCCCAGGCCGATGCGGTGCTGGCGGGGCTGCCTGAATCCGACTTGCTGCGCGTGCTCACCATCCAGGGCTACACCATTTCCGGCGCCAAGGCGATTTCCCACGTGGTCAACCACTTCGCCATGCACTATGGCCAGATCGTCTACCTGGCCAAGATGCTGCAGGACCGCGACCTGGGCTTCTACGCACACCTCGACCATACTTGAGCGGTTTGGCGCAAAAACGCCGAACGTTGTCCTATACACCAGGCGGCCGCTTGGTACGGTGGAACCAGTGGGCGCGCCGCAGCGCGCCGCGGGGAGGCATCCACCGCCATGACGACCGCCGAAAACGCTCCCGCCGAGCCCGCGCCGCAGCCGCTTGCGCCTGCGCCGGCGACCCGCCGCATTCTCTTCCTCGCCTCGCCGGGGGCGCAGATTCTCGATCTGGTCGGGCCGTACCAGGTGTTCGCCCGGGCCGCCGAGATCGCCGCCCGCACCGCGCCCCGCGGGACCCCGCCGCTCTATGCGCTCGAGGCCGTCTCCACCACCGCCGGCCTGCTCCCCACCAGTTGCGGCCTGAGCCTGCGGCCGCACCGCACGTTCCGCGAAGTGCGCGGCGGCGTGGACACGCTGCTGGTGGCGGGCGGGGGCGACTTCCAACAGGGCAGGGAGAGCGCCGCGGTGGTGCTTTGGCTGCGCCGCCTGGCGCCGCGCCTCCGCCGCATCGGCTCGATTTGCACGGGCGCGTTCCTGCTCGCCCGCGCCGGCCTGCTCGACGGCCGCCGCTCCACCACGCACTGGAAGTTCAGCGGCCTGCTCGCGCGTCGCTTTCCCGCGGTGAAGGTCGAGCGCGATCCGATTTTCGTGCGCGACGGCCGCGTCTACACCTCCGCCGGCATTACCGCCGGCATGGACCTGGCGCTGGCGCTGGTCGAGGAGGACGCCGGCCCGGCGCTCGCCCTGGCGGTGGCGCGCGAACTCGTCCTCTACCTTCGCCGTCCGGGCGGGCAGGCGCAGTTCAGCGCCGCGTTGGCGATGCAGGCAAGCGACCGCGAGCCGTTCCGCGACCTCGGCGCCTGGGTGCTGGAGCATCTCACAACCCCGCTGACGGTGGATGCGCTGGCCGCCCAGGCCGGCATGAGCCCGCGCAACTTTACCCGCGCCTGCAGGCGTGAAACCGGCGTCACACCGGCAAAATTCGTCGAATCGCTGCGCCTTGAGGCGGCCCGCCGCCGCCTGCAACAAAGCCGCGCCAGCCTGGACGAGATCGCCGCCGCCTGCGGCTTCCGTAACGCCGACGCCATGCGCACCACCTTCCGGCGCGCGTTGCGCGTATCGCCGCGCGAGTACCGCCGCCGCTTTGGCGCCGCCGGCTGACTGAATGTCCATTCGGTCAATTCGCGGCCCGCGGCCCAGTCAAATCCCTCCAAGCTGCGGCCGGGGCGTGCAGTATACTTTCGGGGTTGGCAAATTGTGGATTTTTGTGAGGGGTGCATTCATGGCGCGTGTTTCGCGGGTGGGATTGGGTTGGCTGGCGTTGGCCGGCATGTTGGCTTTCACTGCGGGCGCGGCGGCGCAGGTCAATCCCGACCTCTTCGCCGGGCTGAAGTGGCGGAACGATGGGCCCTTCCACGGCGGCCGCATCGGCGGGGTCGGCGGCGCGATCGGCGAGCCGAACGTGTTTTACGCCGCGACGCCGCAGGGCGGCATCTGGAAGACCACCAGCGCCGGGGTGACCTGGTTTCCGGTCTTCGACCAATACAAGCAAATCGACAGCTTCGGCGCGATTGAGGTAGCCCCCTCGGATCCCAACATCGTTTACGCCGGCAGCGGCGATCCCATCGGCGGCAGCCTGGGCGACGGCATGTGGAAGTCCACCAACGCCGGCAAGACCTGGGAGCACATCGGCCTCGACAGCACGGTCAAGATCGCCAAGATCGTGATCGATCCGCACAACCCCAACCTGGTGCTGGTGGCCGCCCTGGGCGACGCCGCGCATCACGGCGGCGGCGTGTGGCGCACCGGCGACGGCGGCCAGACCTGGACCAACGTGCTCCATCCCGGCGGCTACCCCGGCGTCCGCGACTTGGAGTACGACTACGACCAGCCCAACCTCATCCTCGCCGCCACGCAGGGCACCGGCGGCTTCCGCCGTCTCGGGCCCGGCCCGCGGCCCAAGACCAAGCCGCCGCTGGTGTTCAAGTCCACCGACGAGGGGCTGACCTGGACGAAGCTGACGATTCCGTCCTTCCCCGGCCGGGTCGGCGTGGCCATCGCGATGCACACCAACGGGCAGCGCATCTACATTGTCGGCAATCCGATCGAAGGCGGCTCCGGCCTGTTCCGCTCCGACGACGGCGGCAAGACCTGGCAGCATATGGCGGGCAAGGACACGCGCATCGGCAATGGCCAGGGCGCCTATAGCTGCGGCGTGTGGGTGGACTCGCAGAACCCCAACATCGTCTACACCGTCGCCACCGCGCTGTACCGCTCGACCGACGGCGGCGTGACCTTCCACGCCTTCAAGGGCGCGCCCGGCGGCGAGGATTATCACGACCTTTGGATCGACCCGACCAACGGCAAGCGCATCGAGATCGGCGCCGACCAGGGCGCCACCGT
>JAKAOE010000263.1 GCA_021823305.1 Acidobacteriota bacterium | reverse complement strand
CCGATCTAGGATCGAACGCAGCCCGCGCGCGAACGTCAGCCCCTTCTTCTCGTTGACCGGAATCTGGGTCACGCCCTTGAGCTGGTACTCCACCGGATCCTCGATCGTGATGATCTTGTCTTCCGCGCTCCGGATCTCGTTCAGCGCCGCGTACAGCGTGGTGGTCTTCCCGCTCCCCGTCGGCCCGGTCACCAGCACCATGCCGTAGGGCTCGCGGATGTAACGCCGGAACTTGCGCAGGTCGTGCGGGTCGAACCCGACCACGTCCAGCGTCAGGTTCTGGAACTTCTCGCTCATCGCCTCCTTGTCCAGCACGCGCAACACCGCGTCCTCGCCGTGGATGCTGGGCATGATCGACACCCGGAAGTCGATCGCCCGCCCCTTGTAGCGCACCCGGAAGCGCCCGTCCTGCGGCACCCGCCGCTCCGAGATGTCCAGCTCGCTCATCACCTTGATGCGGCTCAGGATGGGGGAATGGAACTCCTTGGCGATCGGCGCCAGCGCCGGTTGCAGCACCCCGTCGATGCGGTACTTGACGTTCACCTCGGCGTCGCCCGACTCGATGTGGATGTCGCTCGCCCGCCGCTCCAGCGCGGTGAAGATGGTCGTATCCACCAGTTTGATGATGGGGTTGATGTCCTCGTCGGTCGTCAGGCGCTCGATCGAGATGGTCTCGTCGCCGCTCTCCTCCGCCCGCAGCACGTCCAGCGTGAAGCCTTCCGTGGCCTGCTCCAGCACGCGCTGCGACTGCTCGTTCTTCTTCAGAATCTCGTCGATCTGCGACGGCGTCGCCACCCGCATCGCCACCCGCCGCCCCAGCAGCAGGCCGACCTCGTCCATCAGCATGAGCTGGCTGGGATCGGCGATCGCGATGGTCAGCGTCTGCGCGTCGCTCTCCAGCGGCACGAAATGGTAGCGGAACATCAGCTCCACCGGCACCGCCCGGAACAGCTCCGGCGAGATCGGATGCGTCCGCAGGTCCACCAGCGGGCAGTGATAGCGCCGCGCCAGTTGCTCCGCCTTGGCCAGTTCGGCGTCGGCGAGCGCGGCGGTCGCGGCCGGCGTGTCGGTCGTGCTCATTGCTGGATGCGTGCCCCCAGGCTGAAGATCGGCAGATAGAGCGAGATCAGGATCACCGCCACCACCGAGCCCACCATCACCAGGATCGCGGGCTCGATCAGCGCCAGCAGCGCCGTCATCGCGTTGGCCAGATCCTCGTCGAAAAATTCCGCCACCGAAGCCAGCATCTGCGGCAACGCGCCCGTGCCTTCACCCACCTCCACCATCTCCACCGCCAGTTGCGGCACCACGCGGTGCCGCCCCAGCCCGGCCGAAATCGCCTCCCCCTCCCGCACTTCGCGCACCGTCGCCGCCACCCCGCGGCGCAGCCGCGGGCTGCGCAGCGCCGAGGCCGCCGTCTCCAGCGCCTGCACCACCGGCAGCCCGCCCTGCAGCAGGGTCGCCAGCGTGCGGCACAGCATCGCCACCTGGTATTTCCAGTACAGCTCGCCCAGCAGCGGCACGCGCAGCGCCAGCCCGTCGAATACCAGCGTCACCCGCGGTTGCCGGCTCAGGTAGGCCGCCAGCGCCGCCGCCCCGGCCACCCCCGCCGCCAGCAGCAGGAACTGGTGGCGCACCACCAACCCGACTTGCAGCACCAGCAGCGTGATCGCCGGCAGCGTGGCGTTCAGCGAGCTGTACAGCGCCGCGAACTGCGGCACCACGTACGTCACCAGGAACGTCAGCACCACCAGCACCAGGCAGAGCAGCACCGTCGGATAGATCAGCGAGCTGGTGAGCTTGCGGCGCAGGCTCAGCGCCAACCGCTGGTATTGCAGGTACCGCCCCAGCACCTCCTCCAGGTTGCCGCTCTTTTCCCCCGCCATCAGCGTCGTGGTGTAGATCTCCGGAACCGTGGCTTCCTCGGCGAACGCTTTCGACAGCAGGTCGCCGCTCTGCACCCGCGTCCGCACCCGCTGCAGCAGCGCCTGCAGCTTTTCGTCCCGCGCGCGCGTCTCCAGCAGCTCCAACGCCCGCAGAATGGGCAGCCCCGCCCGGATCAGCGTCAGGAACTGCTGGTTGAACACCAGGAACTTGTCCACCGCCACCCGCCCGCGCCGCGTCTCCAGGCCCAGGCCGCGCTGCGCCCGCACCGACTGCACCAGGTAGCCCTGCGCCAGGAAGCGGTCGCGCACTTCGCGTTCGCTGCCGGCGCGCTCCACCTGGCGCAGCCGCTGGCCGCGGTCGTTCAGCGCGGTAATGACATAAGTTGGCATGACGGAACGGGTACTGCAGGGTCGGAGTTGCCCAATTGTAGCAGGCCGCGCCGGCCGCTCCATCCTCCCGTTCCAGAGGAGCGGGCTGACAGGCGTTTCGTTCCGCTTTATTCGCCCTTATCCGCCCCCCGGAACCACGCGCACCCCGGCGGGAGGCGTAAACCGGAAAATATCCTTCGGTAGCCGGGCGTTGGTTTGGATCCGGCTGAAGCGGATGTCGTTCTGCGAACCGTCCAGACCCACGATCAGCAAGCGCACAATTTCATAGCCCGGCGCGATTTCCAGAAACACCTCGCGCCAGCCCTCGCCGCTGTCCAGCGGGTAGCCATGGATGACCACGTCGCCGGCACGCCACGGCTCCAGCCCGCTATAGCTCAACCCCTTGAGCTCTTTCGGCAACTCCAGATGGCCCAGCAGGAAACGCAGCGGCGTGCGCAGGTCGCGGCTCGACTTCAAGTCGGTCACGCTCGCCTGCCGCGATCCGGCCGTGTACTGCCACACCCGGTTGCCCGCGACCAGGAACGTCTTGCGTTCCGGCTGAGTGTAGTCCCAGCGCATGCGGCCTGGCTTTTCCAGGTAAAGGCGCCCGCCTTGCGTCTGGCTGCTCAGCCCGGCGGTGTAGATCTGCTGAAACTCCGCCTGCCAGCTGTGGATCGAGTTGTAGCGCCCGTCGAGCGCGAACGCCAGCGCCCCGATCGGCTGCTGCTGCGCCGCAGCTGCCGCCAGCAGGCCCAGCGCTGCCGCCGTCGCCCGCCACCCTCGCGCCCAGCCTCTGCCGCCCCGGCCGCTATTGGACAATCGGACTCGAGGCGGTCGCCGGCGCATTGTCGTTGTAACGCACCTGGCCGTTCTGGTCGGTAAAGAAATAGCGCGTCCCGGCGCCGTTCTGCGGCGCCGCGGTCAGCGTATAACCCGTGCACGGCTTCCCCGATGCTGGCGTGTAGGTAAAGACATAGCCCTGCTTCGGGTTGGTCCCCGCCGTCGCCATGTCCTCGCCCACCAGATCGGCGGCGCTGGCGCCCGCCGGGCTGCCGTTGGGCGGCGGTCCCAGGGCCGCCAGCGAGGGGGGATAGCCGATGTCCGGATACTGCGTCGCGTATTGGCTCAGCACTTTGGTGAAGGTGTTCAGGTTCCCCTCGGCCGCGGTGGCGCGGGTGTTCTTGATCAGCGTGCCCAGCTTCGGGATGGAGATCGCCACGATGATGGCGATGATCGCCATCGCAATCAACAGCTCGATCAGCGAAAACCCCTGCGCTCCCCGGCGCCTCTGCGTCCGCCTCATAAAGGGTGCTCCCATGGCCGCTATTGTACGCTACCAGCTAAAAGAGCGGCCGCGCCCGTCCCGCGTTCCAATTTCAGCGGTCTCACCTCTGTGTTGGTACGCCTCTCCGCGCCCCAGCCTGGCCTGCGGCGCGGTACGCTAACCTGGCCTCGGGCGGTTTCCCTCTCTCCTTCAGGCATTCACCCGTATGGCCGTGGTCCGCCCTGCGTCTAGTCTCACCTCAAGCCACTTCGTACTCATCTCGAAAGAGGGGTATCGGCAAAGTGAGATTTGCCTTCGTGTGTTTGCTCGCGGCCGCGGCGCTGCATGCCCAGGGTCTGACCCCGTCGGTTTCGCAGGTCACCGCTTCGTCGTTCACGCTGACGTGGACGACCTCCCAGCCCTTGAACACGCAGGTGCTCTACGCACCCGTCGGCCAGCCGCTGCAGCGGCAGGCGAATTGGCTACTCGTCACCTCCCACGCTGCCACCGTCACCGGCTTGCAGCCCGCCACCACCTACACCGTCGAGGCGGAATCCAGCTATTACTCCAACCCCGATTTGCTCAGTCCGGCGCTTACCGTAACCACCGCCGCCGCA
>JAKAOE010000262.1 GCA_021823305.1 Acidobacteriota bacterium | reverse complement strand
GTAGACGAAGGTGCCGGCGTAGTGCGGGTTCCGGGTGGATTGCATGAAGTGCTGCAGGCCATACACGCCCAGGTTGAGATAGAAGCTGTCCATGTCGCCCACGTAGACGTGGATCTTGCCGATCAGCTGCGGGCCCAGCCTGGCCCAGTGCTGCTTCAGATAGGCGGTGAGGTCGTAACCGTGATCGCGGGCGTAAGCCACCGCCTGCCGGTTGATCGCCCCGGTGTGCAGGTTCCACAGCGGCACCGGGTAGCCGTCGGCCCCGACCGGCCCGAAGGTGGCGAAGAAGATGTCGAGCTGTTCGCCCGAGCGTCCGTGCGTGCCCAGCGCCGCCTCGTCCTGGCTCATCTGCTGGTAGGTCACCAGCGGCTGGCCGTCGGGCTCGCGCATCATGTAGCGCGGCGCCGGCAGCCAGGGATCGGAATGCGGCGCGAAGAAGGCGTTGGCGTCGCGGTACAGGTCCACGCTCTGGAAGTGATGAAAGTCGAGCGGGTCGGGATAGAACGTCCAGGTGCCGCCGAAAAAGCCGGGGTGTTTGACCATCAGGTCGAGCGACTCCCAGCCCCCCGTGGAACCGCCGGTCAGCATGCGCGCGCCGGGCTCGCGCAGGATGCGGAAGTGCGTCTCCACGTACGGGATCAGCTCCTGCAGAATGGCGTCGCCATAGGGGCCGTCGTTGGCCGAGTTCACCGCGTAGGAGTCGTCGTAATACGGCGTCGGGTGCTGGAACGTCACCAGGATCATGCGCGGAAACCCGGGCGAGATCCAGGATTGATAGAACTGGTAGCCGCTCTCGATCCCCAGCACCTTGCGGAACGCCGCCCGCCGCGGGTTGGGCGGTGCCGGGTGCGTGGTGAAGCCGTAAGGCGGGCGCAGCGTGAAATGCCCTTGTACGTACACCACCGGGTACAGCCGGTGCGGGTGTTGCTCGTAGCCCTTGGGCAGCAGCACCGTCGCCCCGAGATACATCGTGTGGCCCCAGAACCGGCTCAGCAGCGGGCTTTCGATCTTGATGTGCTTCACCCACGCGGTGTCGCGCGGCATCGGGATCGGCGGCAGCACGCGGTCGAGCGCCAGCCGCACCATCTGCGGATGCGCCGGATCGAGGTGCACGTGCTCCACCGCGCTCACCAGGTTGCCGGGCGAGGTGGCGAAGTGCTGGCCCTCCCAGTGGTCCATGTGCAGCCAGACGGCGTGGCCGTCGCTGCGCTGGAACCGGGTGTAGACGTTCATCAGCCCCTGCACGTAGTAGTCGCCGGCGGGCAGTTGCTCCAGGCTCGCCACGGGAAAGCCCCGCGCCGTGCCGTCAATCACCGCCGCCGCGCCGGGGGCGAGCGCGTGCACGTCGGTGGCGAAGAAGGGCGTGTCGCCGGTGTAGCCGCTGGGCTCCAGCCGCGGCTCCGGCGTGGCGCGGCGGCTGATGAAGACGAACACCCGGCCGGTGATCGGCGCCGCGTGCGCACCCGCCGGGAACGAAAGCCGGAAGCGCAGGTTGCCGCCCGCCGGGGCTTTCCCGCAGCCCGCCGCCAGCCCGGCCGCCGCCAGCAGGGCCGCGAATGTCGCTCGCCTCATATGCGGTCTCCGTTGCGTGCAGTGTAGCTGAATTTCCTTGCCCCATCGCGGCGCCAACTGGCAAAATCCGTGAGGCCGGAGATACTTCGGATCGAGGAGCTTGCATGAGACAGCGAGGATTGGCATGGACGGCGTTGGCGGCGGCGGCGATGCTGGCGGCGTGGCTGCCGGCGATGGGGCAGGCGCGCGGGCGCGGCGGCCGCGGTCCGATGGCGGAGAACTTCGGCTATGAGCCGCAGGCGACCGATCCGCCGCCGGTGGTCACTCACCACTCGATCATGGTCAACGGCAAGACGCTCGCCTACACCGCCACCGTGGGTAAGCTGCCGATTCCGGATGCGACCGGCAAGACCGAAGCCCACATGTTCTACGTCGCCTATACGCTGGATAATCCCGACCCCAGCCATCCCCGCCCGGTGACCTTCAGCTACAACGGCGGGCCGGGCTCGGATTCGGTCTACGTGCACATGGGTGGCTTCGGGCCGCGGCGCGTGGTGCTGAACGACGACGGCAGCATCCCGGCGCCGCCCTATCGCATCGTCGACAACCAGGACACTTGGCTCAACGCCACCGACCTGGTCTTCGTGGACGCCGTCGGCACCGGCTACAGCCGCGCCACCAACTACGCCAACCTGGCCCGCGCCGCCAGCGTCAGCGGCGACCTGCAGACCTTCAGCGAGTTCATCCGCCTCTGGCTGTACGACAACAACCGCATCAACTCGCCCGTCATTCTGGCCGGCGAAAGCTACGGCACCTTCCGCTCCGCCGGCCTCGCCGGTACGCTGCTGCAGCACCATATCGCGGTCAGCGGCGTGGTGTTGCTGTCGAGCGTGCTCAACCTCTCCACCCTCTCGCCCTCGCTCAGCGACGACCGGCCTTACTGGCTCGCCCTGCCCACGCTTACCGCAACCGCCTGGGAGCGCAAAAAGCTGCCCGCCGACCTGGAGAAGGAGCCGATCGCCGAGGTGGTGCGCCAGGCCGAGACCTGGGCCAGCACGAAATATGAGCACTACCTCGACATGGGCGACACGCTGCAGGGCGCCGAACGCCAGCAGGCGATCGCCGAGATGGCGCGTTTTACCGGCCTGCCCAAGCAATACCTCGACGACTGGAACCTGCGCATCGGCACCGAGCAGTTCAACTCCGAGCTGATGCTGCCGGAAAAGGAGATCATGGGCCGCTACGACGCCGGCCAGACCGGCACCAACCGTATTCCCGGCTCCGGCTTCATGGACTACGATCCCAGCGGCCTCAACGAGGTCCCCTACATTGACGAGTTCGTGAACTACCTGCGCGACGAGCTCGGCTACAAGACCACGCTCGAGTACGGCGACCGCGGCATGGGCGGCGCCGGGGTGCCGCCCTGGAATTTTCAGCTCGGCGGCGGCTGGAGCGGCACCGCCGACACCAGCCCGCTGCTCGAGCGCGCGTTCGCGCAGGATCCGGCCATGCGCCTCATGCTCTGCGAAGGCTACTTCGACGAGGCCACGCCGATGTACGAGGCCACCTACAGCATGAAGCACCTGTTCATCACCCCGCGGGAGCAGACCCACATCGTTATCCACCACTACCTGGCGGGCCATATGATCTACATCCGCAAGGGTCCGCGCGAGAAGCTGCACCGCGATTTCGATGCGTTCGTGAAGACGCTGCCCGGCGTGGCGGGCAACTAGAATTGGTGCGGCCCTGCCCGCCGCGGACCTGCGGCTTTTCGCCAGGAAAAGCCGCACGCGATTCCCAGTTGGCCGGCGGCAGGGCCTGATGAGACAGGTTCCAGCGGGCCTTCAGCGGCCGGGCTCCGGCGCCAGCGCGGCGCGCAGTTCGGCTGGCGACAGCGCCAGCCGGGCGCGGAGACGGTTGCCGTCGCGCCGCCAGCGCACGCGCACGAGCAGCGCGGCCAACGCCGCCCCTGCTGGCGGGTCGGCGCGCAGCGCCGCGCCCAGGGTGCGCGCCGCCTGCCGCAGCCAGACCAGCGTCCGCGCCGCCGCGGGGGCGTCGCTGGCCCGCTCCACCGCCTGCAGGCGCAGGTCGCCGGGTGGCGCCAGCCGCAGGCTCACCCGCATCCGCCGCGCCCCCGCCCACGGCGGGCGCTGGCCGTCGAGGTGCCGCTCCGCCGCCAGCGCGAGCGTGTCGGCCGCCAGGTAGCCCACCGGATGCGGCCGCCACCACGCGGCCCGCCACAGCCCCGGCGCGGCGCGCCAGGCGCTGGCCGCATGTCCGAGATCAGGCGCCGGATCGGACGCGTTGCTCACCACCAGCAGCCCCGGGGCCGGCATGGCCACGGTCATCGTCTGCTGCGGCCGCGCCAGCCCGGGAAACTGCCAGGCGGCCAGCCCGGCCACCCGCACCCGGCGCCGGGCGTGCTGGTTCAGGTAGGCCCGGAACCGCGCCGGGAAGCGCCCGGCAAGGATGGCGCACGCACTGGCCGGGTGCGCCGGATCGCCCCGTAGCGCCAGCGCGATCTGGTCGAGGTCGCGGCTGTAGTCGAACCCGGAGGCGCGCACGAATGCGGCGTAGGTCGAGCCGTCCGCCGGGGCCGCGCCCGCCCAATCCGGCAGCGCCGCGCGCAGCGGGCGCA
>JAKAOE010000261.1 GCA_021823305.1 Acidobacteriota bacterium | reverse complement strand
CGCTCGACCAAGCCCACGTGGACACCGACCAGATCATCCCCAAGCAGTTCCTCAAGACCACCGAGCGCGCCGGCCTCGACCGCGGCCTGTTCTTCGCCTGGCGCCAGGACCCAGCCTTCCCGCTCAACCAGCCGCGCTACGCCGGCGCGCAGATCCTGGTGGCGGGCGAAAACTTCGGCTGCGGCAGCTCGCGCGAACACGCCGTCTGGGCGCTGGCCGACTTCGGCATCCGTTGCGTGATCGCCCCCTCCTTCGGCGACATCTTCTACAACAACTGCTGCAAGAACGGCCTGCTGCCGGTGCGTCTGGCGCCCGCGGACGCGCGCCGCGCCCTGGCCGCGGAACGGCTGCGCGTGGATCTGGCGGCCCAGACCGTCGCCGATGACGGTGCGCCGATGCATTTCGAGATCGCACCCGCAGTGAAGCAGCGTCTGCTCGAAGGCCTGGACGAGATCGGCCTGACGCTGCGCCGCCTGCCGCAAATCGAAGCCTACGAGGCCACTCATTCATGAATACCGGACTCAAGGACCGTGTCGCGATCGTCGCCGCCTCCAGCTCCGGCCTTGGCCGGGCGGTGGCGGAAGGGCTGGCGGAAGAGGGCTGCCATCTGGCGCTGTGCTCGCGCAGCCAGGTGCGCATCGAGGCCGTCGCCAAGGCGATCGCCGCCGAGTACGGCGTGCGCGCCTGGGCGCGGGCGCTGGATGTCACCCAGCCCCTCGCGGTGGCCGAGTTCGTGGCCGCGGCGGCGCGCGAGTTCGGCCGGATTGATATTTGCGTCACCAACGCCGGCGGCCCACCCGCCAAGCCCTTCGCCTCGACCACGATCGAGGAGTGGCGCCAGGCGATGGACTTGAACCTGCTCAGCCACGTCGCCTTCGCGCGCTGCGTGCTGCCGATCATGCAGCAGGCGCGCTGGGGCCGCTTCCTGATGATCAGCTCGGTCGCCGTGAAGCAGCCGATCGAAGGCCTGGTGCTCTCCAACACCGTGCGCGGCGCCGTGCCCGGTCTCACCCGCACCCTCGCCAACGAGTACGGCCCCGACAACATCCTGGTCAACAACCTCTGCCCCGGCTACACCCGCACCGACCGCCTGATCGAGCTCGCCAAGGTCAAGGCCCTGGCCCAGGGCACCGAGACCGAGGAGGCGTTCGACGACTGGGCGCGCAACACCGCCCTCCGCCGCCTCGCCGAGCCGCGCGAGTTCGCCGACGCCGTCGTCTTCCTCGCCTCCGAGCGCGCCGCCTTCATCACCGGCCAAAGCCTCCTGGTGGACGGCGGCTTCTACAAGGGCGCGCTATAAGAACAGCCCCGCGAGACTCAGCCTTTGATTCCGGCCTCGTAACGCCGGCCGATCTCGCCCCAGTTGAGGATCTTCCACCAGGCGATGAGATAGTAAGCTCGCCGGTTCTGATACTTCAGGTAATAGGCGTGCTCCCACACGTCGTTCCCCATCACCGGGTACAAGCCGTCCATGATCGGGCTGTCCTGGTTGGCGGTCGAGAGGATGTCGAGCTGGCCGTTCTTCAGCACCAGCCATACCCAGCCCGAGCCGAAGCGCTTCATGCCGGCCTCCTGAAAGCGCTGCTGGAAGGGCTCGAAACCGCCGAACTGCTTCTGGATCGCCTGCGCCAGCGCGCCCGTGGGCTCGCCCCCCCCGCCCGGCTGCATGATCGTCCAGAACATGCTGTGGTTGGAGTGGCCACCGCCGTTGTTGCGCACCGCGGTGCGGATCGCCTCCGGCACCTTGCTGTTGATGCCGCGCAGCAGGTCCTCGAGCGACAGCGCCGCCAGGTCGGCATGGTCCTTCAGCGCCGCGTTGAGGTTGTTGACGTAGCCCCCGTGGTGCTTTTCGTGGTGCAGGTGCATCGTGGTCTCGTCAATCACCGCCTCGAGGGCGTTGTAGGCGTAAGGCAGCGGCGGCAGCGTAAACGGCATGCGGGTTCCTCCGGATCTGGGATTTCCTTCCCAGTGTAACGCCTTAGACTAGGGCCGCCTGCCAGGCCTGATACCCGCCTTCGAGGTCGCTGGCCTCGACGCCCCAGCCTTCGAGCAGGCTGGCGGCGATGGACGAGCGGTAACCGCTCTGGCAATACACCACGAACGGCCCCTCGCCCGCCAGCTCGGCGCGGCGCTCGCGCAACTGCTGCAACGGCAGGTGCCGGCTGCCGGCGATCGCGCCTTGCGCATACTCGGGCGCGGTGCGCACGTCGAGCAGCCGCGGCGGCGGCGCGGCGGCCAGCCGCGCCTGCAGCTCGGGCGGGATCAGCCGCGGCCGCCCGGCCAGCAGACGATCGTGACCGTCCAGCGCCGCCATCCCGCCTTCGAGAAATCCGGCGACGCGGTCGAAGCCGATGCGGCCCAGCCGCACCGCCGCCTCGCGCTCGCGCCCGGGGTGGGCGACGATGACCATTGGCGCGTTGTGCGGCAGCACCGTCCCGCACCAGGTGGCGAAGGCGCCTTCGAGCGGAATGTTCACCGCCCCGCGCCAGTGCGCGCGCGCGTGCTCCACCGCCTCGCGCGTATCGAGCACGATCGCGCCGCCCGCGGCCGCGCGTTCCGCCTCGTCCACGCGCAGCGGCCGCAATCCCTCCTTCAGGCTGGCTTCGAGGCTCGGCCGCTCGCGCGTGTTCAGCACCGCGTCGTAAGTGAAATAAGCCGGCGCGTCGGGCTGGTCGGCCAGCACCAACTGGAGGAACGCCTCGCGGCTCATCGGCTGCAGCGCGTAGTTGAGGCGGCGCTGGTCGCCCAGCAGCCCCACCGAGTCGCGGCTCAGCTGCTTCCCGCAGAGCGAGCCGGCGCCGTGCGCGGGATAGAGCAGCGTCGCATCCGGCAGCGGCAGCAGCTTGGTGTGCAGCGAGTCGTAGAGCAGGCCGCCCAGATCCTCCGCCGACCAGCCCAGCGAGGCGCGCAGGTCGGGGCGGCCGACGTCGCCCAGGAACAGCGTGTCGCCGGTGAGCGCCGCGCGCGGCGTCGCCGCGCCCCTATCGAACACCAGCAGCGTGATGGACTCGGGCGTGTGGCCGGGCGTGTGCAGCACCTGCAGCCGCCCCGAGCCCAGCGCCAGCGACTCGCCGTCGCTGAAGGCGCGGAATCTGTACTCCGCCTGCGCGCGGCTGCCGAGGCAGATCTCCGCCCTGGTGCGGTCGCGCAGCTCGAGATGGCCGGCCAGAAAGTCGGCGTGGAAATGGGTCAGAAAGACGTAGCCGATGCGCACCCCCAGCCGCTCCGCCGTCTCCAGGTACAGCTCGACGTCGCGCCGCGGGTCCACCACCGCCGCCACCCCCGCCTCGCTGTCCGCCAGCAGGTAAGAGGCATGTGCCAGGCAGCCCAGGTAGAACTGCTCGATCTGAATGCCGGCCATTGCCAATTAGATTACATCGCCGGGCCGGAAGCTGCGGCTGCGCCCCTCCGCCAGATCGCCCAACCGCAGCTTGCCCACCCGGATGCGCAGCAGGTCGACGACCTCGTGCCCCAGCGCCTCGATCATGCGCCGCACCTGCCGGTTCTTGCCCTCGCGGATGGTGATCTCCACCGCCGCCCCCGCCCGCCGCGCCCGCGCCGGTCCGGAGCGCTCGCCGCGCCCGATGTCGAGCCCGGCGCGCAGCCGCTCGAGCGCGGCATCGTCGAGCGGCGGCTTCACCACCACGCGGTAGGTCTTTTCGACTTTGCCCGTGGGACTCGCGACGCGGTCGGCGAAGACGCTATCGTTGGTCACGAGCAGCAGGCCGCGCGTGTCCAGATCGAGCCGCCCGACCGGAAAATACCAGCTCGCCCGCTCCCCGATCAAGTCGTAGATCGTCCGCCGCCCCGCCGGATCGCCGTGGCTGGTGATCACCCCCGCCGGCTTGTGCAGCGCCAGATAGAGCGGCTGCGGCCGCCGCAGCGGCCGCCCGTCGAGCGCGATCCGCTGTCGTGCGGGCGCCACCCAGGCCTGCGCGTCGCGCACCACGCGCCCGTCCACCCGCACCCGCCCGGCCGCGATCAGCCGCGCCGCCTCGGTGCGCGAGGCCGCGCCAGCGCGCGAGAGCGCGCGGTCCAGCGTCATCTCCGGCTTGTCGCGCCGCGCCGGCTTGCGCCGCGACGCCTCCCCGCCCGGCACGAACTTGACGATCACGCTTCCAGTCTAGCCGCCGCTCAGGCGCGGGCGTCGAGGCTGCGCCGGATG
>JAKAOE010000260.1 GCA_021823305.1 Acidobacteriota bacterium | reverse complement strand
CACAGCATGCGCTGCGTGGTTTGGCTGAAGGCGGCGGCGGCGACGTTGGGCAGCGTGATCGCACGGAATTGATCGGTGCAGTCGTTGGAGGCGGCCAGGAAGGCATCGTCGAAGTTGAAGGTCGCGGTCGTGGTGGCGTTGTCCTCGACGAGGGTGGAGGTTCCCGTCACGCCGTCCACGGTCTGCGTGGCGCCGATGTAGAAATACGGCCCGGCGCTGGAGCCGCCGGCAACCGTGAACGCCACCACGCGGGCCTGAGTGTTGACCGGGCCCAGCGGCAGGTTGGCGACGGTCGCCTGTTTGCCGCCGGCGGCGGTCCAGGAGGCCTGGCTCAACCCCGCGGGACTGAGCGAGCCGGCGCGGGTGCGAAACAACACCAGCACGTGCCGCACGCCGGCGGCGACATTGCCGGCGGCGGCCGCGTCCGCGGGCGCAATCGCCGTTGCCGGCCCGGCGATGGTTACCGGGTCGAGGTTGGCGCCGTCGAAGCTGCCCGGCGCGGCGAGTCCCTGCGCGCCGTCACCGAAGGCAAAATAGGCGCGGTTGAAGGCCGACACGCCGTTCCACACGGCGTTTGCCGGGACTGGAAACGGCGAGCCCGGATCGGCCAGCGCCAAATCGCCGCTGCCCGCCGGCGACTCAACATAGATCGTGCCGTGGGTGGCGTCGTAGAGCAGCGGCTGTTCGGTGCCGTCCAGCCGCGCGTAATCCAGCAGGCCGCCGAGAGCGCCGGCTTGCGGCAGAGCGAAGGCGCGCGTCAGGCCCTCGCGGCTCGCGGCCTCGGACTGCGTGAAGCGCAGGTTTTGCGCCTCGACCAGAAGCGAGGCGTCGAGCATCTCCGGCGGCCAGCTCGTGATCAGGCCGCCGAAGTGCTCGATCGGCACCGGGGTGTAGCCCTGCAGCATCGCTTACAGGTTGGTGCGCGCGCTGATCTCGATCTGGACGTCGGCCGCGCCGCTGATGCCCGCCGGATAGGCGCCGGCCGCCAGTTCGGTGTTGGAAGCGGTGTACCACTTCACCTTCCAGGCATTGGGCGCCGCCCCGGGAAGGATTTCCGCGGTATAGCCGTCGGGCACGTTGCGCACGCCGTATACCGCCGGGTTGAGCGAGAACGCATGCGCGCCCTCGAAGCCGTTGGGGTTGGCGGTGGCGGTGAGATCGAGCGCGTCGCCGCCGGTGGGGTAGTTGCCGCTGAAGGCGAGCGCCAGCGTGCGGCGCACGCTGCGCCGGGTGGGATCGAGTGCGATGAGGGAGGATGCGATAGCCATGGTTGGGTCTCCTGCGCCGGCCGCGCCGGCGGGTGCGAACGCTACGGTTTGCGGAGGGCGCCGCTGCCATCCGCCGGAAACACGATCGCGATCGGGGTGGCGGGCCGCGGCGGATGCGCCATGCCGCGCTCGGCGCCGCGCGCGCCGCCCAACACCGAGCCGATCACGTTGGAGTGCGTCACGAACGCCGGCCGCCGCCACAATGCCGCCGCCCGCCGCATGAACCCCAAGTGCCGCTCGCGCCACGCCGCCACGGTCTCACCGCCCGGGGTGAGCCGCTCCGGGTCGCGAAAGTAGGGCGCCAGGCGGCGCGCCACCCGGGCCTGCGGCCCGCGCCCCGGCGCGCCGGCGGCGAGCGGCGCCAGCGCCGGTGCGCCCGCGGCCGGAATCCCGGCCACATGTCCCGCCAGCTTGGCGGTCTGCATGGCGCGGCGGCGCTCGCTGTAGAAGAGAATCGCGGGCGGGGGCCGCAGCCGGCGCAGACGCAGGCCGAGCCGGATCGCCTGCTCGCGTCCGCGCCGGTCCAGGGGCTCGTCGCGCCCGCCATGCGCTTCGCCCCGCGCGTCCAGCCGCGTCTCGCCGTGCTCGATCAGCAGCGCGGGATGGCCGGAGTGGCGCGGCCGGTTCATGCCCGCTCCTTGCCCAGCAGCAGCCCGACATTGCCGGCCAGCACATGCAGCGAGTGGTAGGCCCAGAGATAGGTCGCGGAACTCACCGCGGTGGGGGCCGGCATGCCGCTCACGATCGAACTGAAGACATACCAGCCGGCCAGCAGCGCCCAGCCATGGCCGGAAACGAAGCTCATGCCCTGCCTCCTTCGGTGGCGCCGGCGTCCGCCGGCGGCGGGATCGGCGCCTGGCCCGCCTGTTGCACGGCCGCCTGCCGCAGCGCGGTTTGCGCCGCCAGTTCCTGCTCGGCGTCCATATGCGCCAGCAGATGCGCGATCACGTTGGCGTACCCTTGCGGTCGGGCCGCGCGGGCCTGTAGGCCAGGCTCCGACACCGCCCAGTCCTTGATTGCCTGCACGTGGATGGCGTGGTCGTCCACGTAGAGATCGGGCGCGATGCTGGGCCGCAGCCGGCCGTCCGGACCGGCGACAGGCTCCGTGTTCATCAGCGCTTCGATTTCCATGTACTGCTTGGCGCGGTTGTCCTCGCCCGGATCCACCAGGTCCGGCAGGCCGAGGTAGTGCTGCACCAGCGGGCGGTTCACCGGCGCGCCGATCACCGCCAGCAGCTCCGGATCCTTGGTCGCCAGGATCTGGTCCAACGAGGCGCGAATCTGCCCAAAGCTTTGCGGGAAATCCTCGTCGGCGCTGGGCCGCGCGACCACATTGCCGCGCACTTCGCCCAGGCGGATGTACTCCGACTGGTACCTGCCGCTCTTGCCTTCCACCACCAGCTCGGCGTCCTCGCTGCGGTTGCGGCGGAAGCACTCGATCGCCAGCGTCATCTCCTTGGCTTCGGCCTCGCGCATCTGTTTCCAGACCAGCATCAGCCGTCCCATCGCCTGGTCGCGCGACTGCGCGTAGGCGGCCGCGGTCTTCAAGTTCGGCGCGCCGCCGCCGAAGATCGAGGGCAACGCGCCGGTGATGAACTGCCCGGCCTCCGCGAGCCGTTCGCCGTCGTTCCACAATTGCGGGTCCACATGCAGCATCGGCTGGAAGATCATCTCCGCCATCGGTTTCTGCGGTCCGGTGTTCTCGATCACCACCGGCACGTAGCTGGCCGGCTGCATGCGCTTTTTCGCCAGCGCCTCGCCATTGATGTAGCGGGCGTCATAGAGAATCGGCGGCGCCGACGACATCTCGCGGTGTTCGGCCAGGATGTTGGCGCTGTCGTTGATCTGCCGCTGGATCGAGATCGCGTCCTGGCCCAGCGGGTCGCGGTACATGCCCACGCCGGGCAGGCCGGTGCAGATCACCCAGCAATCGTCCAGGCGCTCCGGCTCGGCGTGGAGGAAGATGTCGCCGGCGAATTCCACCCGGCAGCCTTCGGGGTACGCCGCCAGCAGTTTCTCCCGCGTGGCGGCGTCGGCGTGGGCCCAAAACGCCTCCGGCCGCAGCCAGGCGCGCTTGTAGGTCACCAGGTTCGACATCGGCAGCGAATTCCACGAGCCCTGCGCGTCGGCCAGGCTGAGGCGCACAATGCGCTCGTAGGTGTCTTCCCCGCCACCGCCGGTGTCGTTGATCTTGTCCGCCTTTTGCGGGTAGGCGGCGCGCAGCACCGCCTTATGCTGCTCCTCCACCTGGATCAGGTAGTAGCAGTCGCGCTGCGTCAGCGCCTGCGGCGGCACCTTGAAGTACAGCGGCCCGTAGGCGGTGAGCTTTTCGGCGCCGTTGGGCACGCGCCGGCTGCCCACCGGGGCGGTCGCAGTGGCGTATTCGGCGGCCGCGAAACTATCCGGCCCCAGGAGCATGCCGCAGTGCGGGCAGGCGACCGGGCCGCCGGCAAGAATGCCGCGCGCCTCCGCCGCCGGCTGGTAGCCGCCGCAACCGCCGCACTCGAAGCGGTCGGGCAGCACTTCAAAGGTTTGCGCGCCCAGGATTCCTTCGTCGTGGTAGCCGAATTGGCCGCCGTCCACCAGAAAGCGGACGTAAGTGGCGAAGATGCCCTGGGTCCACAGGTAATACGCCTTGCGCACCCGCAGCGTGTCCATGCGGTTGTTGCGGGCGACCAGCTCGGCCACCCTGGTGGCGGCCCTCGCGGTGGCGATGTCGTCCTGCGATTCCGCGCTGGCGGGGAGGTACTGGATGCTGGGCGGGGATTGCACCAGCGCTGCGATGATGCTCAAACCCCAGGCGCGGTACATGTTGATCGAATAGTCGAAACGCGGCAGGTCGGTGCGGTCCAGGTCATCGCGCTCGAAGGGAGTGTGCCAGTTGCTGTCCTTGGCCGAGTACCAG